>JBIKLM010000522.1:0-2930 GCA_044359835.1 Planctomycetota bacterium | reverse complement strand
CGGATCGATCAGGCGCGCCCGACAGGATTCGAACCTGTGACCCCCAGTTTAGGAAACTAGTGCTCTATCCTACTGAGCTACGGGCGCTGCAGGGGCCAGGGTAACAAAGCGCGGGCGGGGTCGCGGAAGGAGGCGCGCGGGCCTCGGGGCCCTGTGGATGGGGCTCGGAGATGGGAAACGCGGGCGGCGTCGGGCTGCGGCGGTGGCCGTCAGCGCGGCGTTGCGGTCGGCGGAAGGGCGGCGATCGCGGCTTCGAGTTCGATCAGTTTGGCGGCGGAGAAGCCGCGGTCGTGGAACCATTGGACTCGGCCGCTGGCGTCGAGCAGCAGCACGCGGATGTTTTGGCCGCGCTCGGTGCCGGTCAGGCGGGCGATCGGCTTCGCGGGGTCGCCGTAGACGGTCACCACGCTGGCCCAGTCCTCGGAGGGGATGCCTTGGCGCATGCCTTCGTCGATCTTGCCGGCGAACAGGCTCGGGAACAGGCCGGGGATGGTCGGGACTTCGAGGATGCGCACGGACGGCTTGGCTTGCAGCAGGCCGTAGAGCCAGCGGTCCGCGTCGAATTGGGCCTCCTGCAGATAGCCCACCAGCAGCACGGCCGGTTCCTTGAGCGGCAAGGCGACCGGATCGCCGCTCAGGGACTTGCCCTCGACCGGCGGGAAGGCTTCGCCGAGGGGCTGGCGGTTGGGCAGGGGCGACGAGCAGGCGGCCAGGGCCAGCAGCAGCGCGGCGGACAGCAGCGGGCGGATTCGGAGGGCGTCGAGGCGGAGCATGGGCAGGGAACGGTGCGTGGGAGGCAGACAAGCGCGGCGGTGTCCGGTTCGGCTCTAGGGCTCGCGATGCGGGCTGCGCAGAGGGGGCCCTGCCCTCGCTCCAGCGGGTCGACCCGCAAAGGCCGTCGAATCGGACGGGCTCGCCGCAGCGCGGCGGGCGGCAGCGGTCGAGCCCCGAGGATCGAACCGCCAGGGTAGCGGAGTCCCGCACTGAACGGCCGCGGGATGGCGGGGCCAAGGCGTCTGGACGGATGGGGGTACGACCAGGCCACGGGCCGCGCCAGGGGACCCCGCGCGGGCTCGGCTCAATGCCGGTCGTCTTCGCCCGGGCGGGCGCCCGGCGCGCGCGAGCCGCCGCCGCTGGTCAGGGCGGCGAACAGGCCGAAAGCGCCCGCGGCCGCCGCCAAGCCGCCCAGGATGCGCAGCAACGTGCTCTGGGAAGCGGGCTTCTGGTTGCTCGGGCGCTGGCCCAGGGCTTCGACCAGCACGCTGGCCGGGTCGGCCGGGTCGAGCAGCAGCTTGAGGCTCTGGCCCACCTCCAAGCGCGCCCCGGACTTGGGTTGGCCGCGGACCGTCGCGACCCGTTCGCCGCCGGCGGCGGTGTAGCGCAGGGTCAGCTCGACGCCCTGCTCGGGTGGCGTGAGGGGTGCGTTGATTTCGATGCGGGCGCTGGCGGCTTCGAGCGGTCGGCCGTCGCTGCCCACCGGCACGGGCGGCGCGGGCCAAAGCAGCCACAGCCCCAGGCCCAAGGCCGCCAGGGCCAAACCCAGGCAGCCGCCCTTCTCGATCGACTTCGGGCTCGAATTCGCGCTCATGGGCAGGAGCGTAGCGGCGGCCGGAGAGGCGCAGAAGCCCCCCCGACCGCCTGGCCCGCCCGACCTGCCTCCTCGTTGCAGGCCCCCCGGGCGGACCCGAACCGGCGCGGGCGCCGACGGCCCGCCGGGGCAGCTCAGGGCAGCACGATCAGCAGCGACGGCGCGCTCAGCTCGAGCTCGAGCCCGGGGCCGAACTGCAGCGCCTGGGCGGTCAGCTGGCGGCCGATCGGCGCGCTGGCGGGCAGGATGCCGAAGACCTGCAAGGGCGCGGCCCCGGCCTGGGCGACCGGGAAGAAGGCCGTCGACAGGGCGGGCAGCCAAAGCTGGCCGACCAGGCCCGGCAGCTCGATCGGCAACTCGGCTTCGAAGGCGATCGCCGCCAGCAGCAGGGCGCCGGGTTCGCCCTGGAGCTCGAACTGGACGGTCCCGCCGGCGACCACGGTCGAATCGACGAAATCGACGGCGGGGGCCCGGATGGCGATCGCTTCGAAGGCCACGTCGGGCGCCAGCTGGAGGGCTTCGCTGGGCTCCTCATCGCCGGCGGCCGCACCCGGGGCCAGCAGCACGTCCGCATGGATCCGCAGCGCCGCGCCCCCATCGGCCTCGATCGCCGCCCCCGCGGGCAGCAGGAGCCCGTCGAGCAGCGCCGCGGGGCCGCCGCGCAGGGCCGTGCCCGGGCTGCCCATCAGGCGCGCCTGTCCCCCGATCAGCCGCAGGGCGGGCGCGGCGCCGCCTCCGTGGAGCGCGCTGCGGGTGAGCTCGAGGCGCGCGTCGCGGGCGAACGGGGCCGGCGCCGGCGCCTGGCCCGCCGCGGCCGGCTGGGCCGCCTCGAGCAGGCAGTCCTGCAGGCTGACCAGGGCGCGCTGGATGCGCAGCGCTTCGTGGGCCGCCTCCGCGGCGGCCGCGGGCTCGCCGGCCGCTGCAGCGAAGGCGCAGCCCTCGAAGCTGACCGCGGCGCAGTCGCTCAGCTCGACGGCCGCCCGGCCGCCCTGCACGAAGGCGCTCTGGACGAAGCGGCAATCGACCAGGTGCAGGCGGCCGGCGTTGTCCTCGAGGCGCGCCACCGCGCGCTCGTCCGCGGCCTGGGCCGCGGCGTGGTCATCGACGAAATCGAGGCCGGCGAGCAGCAAGGCCTCGCCGGCCTCGAGGTCCCGGGCTTCGAGGGGCCCGGTCAGCACCGCGACACCGGCGGCGTCGAGGCGCGGCAGCACGCGCACACGCTTCCAGGGATGGGGCGTGGCCACGATGCGCAGCGGCTTGTCGATGGACAAACCGCGATAGTCGCCCGGGAAAACCAACAGCACGGCGCCTGCCGGCGCCGCATCCACGACCTCTTGGAGGC
>JBIKLM010000520.1:0-2937 GCA_044359835.1 Planctomycetota bacterium | reverse complement strand
CGACACCATGGCGGAGTCGATCGCCGAGCACCTCGCAGGAGCGCCGGAGGGCACCCTGGTGCTGCACGCCTGCGGCCGCTTCCACAGCGACTACGGCTTGGGCACAGTGGAGCGCTTGACCGCGCGCCGCCCGGATCTCGAAGTCCTGGTCTTCTCCATGAGCCCGCGGGCCGACGCCGTGGCCGACCTCTCCGGAACGCCGCCCACCGGCGACTTCGTGCTCAGCGTGCCCGAGCCGAAGGCGCCCTGAGGGGCTCGCCCAAGCGCGGGCTCCGCCCGGGCATCGTCCCGGCGAGGAGCGCCTCCTTTCGGAGCCGCTCGCCCGCCGGCCCAGGGCCTGATTTCGCCGCTCCGGGGCAGCGCCGGCGCGCGCCGCGCGGCCCCTTCACAGGTCGAGCAGCAGCGCCAGGCGCAGGCGCAGGCCGTCCGTGGCCGGATCGTCGGAAGAAAGCTGCTCGACGGAGAATTGCAGCTCCGCCAGGTCGCGGATCATGTAGCGGTTGAAGACCAGCCCGATGCCCCAGGTCCCGGCGTCGTCGTCCTGGTCGAACAGGCGCGCGCCGAGCTCGACCAGGTCCTCGGTCAGCATGCCCCCGTAGGTCAAGGCCAGCGGATTGCCGCCGCCCAGGGACGCAGCCTGATCGATCAGCTCGGCGTGCACGAACTGGCCGCGGCCGCGGTAGGTGAAGTCGATCGCATAGCTGTCGCCGCGCTCGAGCGTGCCGTCGTCGGTGGCGGCCAGGCCCAGGGTCGCGCCGGAGGCCCGCGGCGCGCCGTAGAGCTGCTCCGTCGCCGGCACGCCGCTGCCGGCCAGGTGCACGTCGGCGCGCAGCGTGCCGCGCAGGGCATCCTCGGCCTGGTCGGTCGAGTTCTGCAGCGCCATTTCGAGGCTGAAGGCCGGGTAGTTGCCCACCAGTTTGAGCCCCTCCTCGAAACGGTCGTTGGCCTCACCCTGAGGCGTGCGCTCGCTGAACAGCAGGCGATTTTCTTCGATGAAACCGGAGCGTAGGAAGGGCGTGCGGAAGCGGCCGAAATAGAAATCGTGGCGGCCGTCGAGCGGGTTGCGCACCCACAGGTCGGCCAGCTCCACCTCGCCCAGGCCGGCCTCCAAGGAGGCCCGCCAGGCCAGGCCGGCCGCGCTGCCATCGGTCCACAGGCGCAGGTCCGAGACCTCGACCCCGCGGCTCTCCCCGGCCCCGTCGAAGCTGTTCCATTCGCCCGCCAGACGCAGCCAGCCCCCCCAATCGAGCTCGTCCGCCCCCAGGGCGGAACCGGCCGCCAAGACGCCGCCCAGTGCCTGCGCCTCCGCGGACGCCGGCGGGCCCGTTTCGGCGGCGGCCACCTGCGCCGGCGGCGCGGGCTCGGCGGAGCCGCCAGCGGGCGGCGGGGTCCCCTGCTGTTCCAGCTGGAACGCGAGCAGCAGGCACGGCGGAAGCGTCGGCATGGGCGCAGGATAAGCGCCGCCCGCGGCGCCTGTGCCTGCCGGAGGCGGGCGCCCAGGCACGAGCCGCTGGCCTGGGACCCGGCCCGGTTCCGGCGCCTCGAGCCGGATAGCGTCGCGCTCGGCAGCAGGTCGCCGAGTCCGGGCCCGCGCCGCGCTGGATCTGGCCGCTCCCGCGCCGCACGGACCACCCACCACGACCGGGGGCCCGGACTGCGGGTCGGCCCTGGTCCTGCGGACCGCCCGGCGCGAGCGGCACCGGGAAACTCGCGCGCCCGCGCTGCGCGGCCATCGAGCGCGCCCTTGGGCCCCGCCCTTCAGCCCCGCTCCGGATCCCGCGCACATGCGGGCCACGGTCCCGCTCGACCCGCCGGATCAGCGCCGCTCAGGGCCGGCGCGCGGGCCGCGCTGATCGTTGCGCAGCCCCCCGGCGCCTCAAAACACCCCTTCGGCGACTTCGGCCAGGGAGCGGCGCAGATTGCCCACTCGCTCCGCCACGGCCGGATCCTCTGCGCGCTTCAGGTACTCGCGATCGAGGTCGATGCGGCCGTCTCCGCCGACGAACAGGCGCTGGCCGGCGCTGAGCTCCACGGGCGGCCCTAGCCGCGGCTCGACCCGCGCCCGGCCGGATTGGATCACGATGCAGGTGCCATCCGCACAGGGCTTGACCGAGGCCTCGGCCCCGAACAGCACGACGCGCGCCTGAGCCGTTTCGAGGGTCACCTCGACCCGGTGTTCGCGCTCATCGGCGACCACCACCGCCTCGCGTTCCGCTTCCAATGCCAGGCAGGCCTCGATGCAGCCCGAGCGCAGGGCGCAGGGCAGTTCGATCTCGACCTGGCTGCCCGCCGCCAGGAACAGGCGCAGGGCGCCGCCGAGCTTGAGCCGCAGGGGGTCCTCGCCGACCTCCAGCAGTCCGCCGGGTTGGGCCACGAAAGGTGCTTCGAGCGGCGCGCCCGCGTAGCGCGCTCCCTGGGCGCGCACAGGCTCGAAGCGCAGGGCCGCCGACGGCCTGGTCAGGGAAGCCCACAACATCAGCGCCGCCGCAAGCGCCAGAGCCGCGGACACCGGAAGGAGATACCGGGGGCGCGACTTGGCCATCGGAAGCACCGGCAGGGCTCGTTCGTCTCCGGCCGGAGCCGCGGCCAGGAAGCGCTCTTCCAGGGCCCTGGCGAAGGCCGGCCGCGCGCTGGGAAGACCCTCGCGCAGGCGGCGGCCGAGCTCGGCCTCCAGGCGCCCGAAGGACCCGGCGCCCGCCTGGTTGGCGTCGGCGGCCGAGACTTCCCCGGGGGCCGCATCCTCCGCCGCGCCGAAGCCGGCCACGAAACGGGCGCCCAGCTCGGCCGCGAATTCCGGCCTGGCCGGCGCTCGCGCAAGCCGTTCCGCCAGCAGCCGCTCCAGGCGCCCGCCGGAGGACGCAGCAGCTGCAGCGTCGGCCGGTCGCCAGGGTTCTTGGGGCTCGGGTGCGGGGCTCGGGGTCATCGCGGTCGGCTGGA
>JBIKLM010000113.1:0-10646 GCA_044359835.1 Planctomycetota bacterium | reverse complement strand
AGCGAGTAGGCCCGCTCGTTCCCAAAGCGCCCGCTCCACGGCCCGAGCGCGCGTCGGACGGCTCGCGAGCGCGCGTTCCACGGCGAGCGCAAGCCTCGGGGAGCCACTTGACGGCACGGCCTGCCGCAGCGAACCTCCACCTCGCGGTCGACGACGACCGCCTCCGGCGGAAGTCATCCGCTTGGATGTCCTATCCGCCAAGTGAATTCCATCGCCCGAGAATGTGAAGGCAATGAGCCGCGACATGAGGGGTACAAAGTGAGCGAGGCGGGCACGAAGATCTCTGAGCCGCTGGAGGTAGACCCACGGGATGATGTGCTTCTGGAGAAGATCGGTCGGCTCCGGGTGCTTGCGTGGCGCGAGTTTGCCCCCACCGTGCCTGTGAGGACTGGGTGTTGGCTGGATCAGCACGAGTCTTCCGCACGGCATTGGGCGATCTTCTGCGGTGGGGAGCCAATCGCTGCCGCACGGATGAGCGTGCATCAGCGGATGGATGACATTCCCGATGCAGAGGTTTACGCCGGCGCGCTGCCCGAGGCGCTAGAAGCACCCATTGCGTCGTTCAACCGCTTGGTTGTCCATCCCGCGCATCGCGGCAAAGGGTTAAGTCACGTGTTGGACAAGGTCAGAATGGACGCTGTTGTGGTGGAAGACGTCGCCTCGATCGTCGTCGCAACCCCGGCGGGACCCAAGCGACTGACGGCATTGGCTGCTCTCGGCTTCCGTCCCATCGGCGGACCGCGGCCCGAGCCAGTGGGTCACCCTCTTGAAGGTCTCCTCACGCAGCCTCTGCTTTGCGACCGACGGACGGGTGCGCAACTCGCTCCTACCTCGAACGGCATGGGGTGGTCGGGGCCCACACTCAACGATATGTCTTACGAGTTCGTTCGCTATGCGGCGACGTGCGAGCACCCGGTGCTGGACATCGGTGCTGCCTATGGCGTAGCGACGATTCCTGCGCTTGCTGCCGGTGCAACCGTATATGCCAACGACGTGAGTAGCGATCATCTTGATGAGTTGCGTCGTCGGACGCCGCGGGAGTACTTGGCGCGCCTCAACACCGTGCTTGGTCACTACCCGCGGGACCTCCGCTTCCCGGGAGCCTCCCTGTCAGCCGTTCACGCCTCGCAAGTGTTGCATTTCCTAAGCCCGCAGGAGGTGGAGCAGGGTCTCCAGATGGCGTTCCACTGGCTGGTAGCAGGCGGACGGTTGTTCCTTCTTGCCGCCACGCCATACCAGGGCACCCATGGCGAATTCATAAAAGTGTTCTCGGATCGGAAAGCCAGCGGCGATGCATGGCCGGGGGTCATTGAGGACGTTCGGACGTACAACGCTCACTGGTCGGCTGACCTCGTACCATCCAGATTGCACGTATTCGACGACGATGTGCTGTCTGCCGCAGTTGAGAAGGCTGGATTCGTCGTCGAATCGGCGCGTCTATTCTCTCGCGCCGGATTGCCGAGTTTTTGCCGATTGGACGGCCGCGAGAACCTTGGATTGATCGCGCGCAAGCCCTTCGGATAACACTTGGCATTTCGAAGTAGGAGTAAGCTTGTGCCTCGCAGCCCCTATAGGCGGCACAACTGATTCCCAAGGCGCTGAGCGGGCATCAACATACTTGTCCGGGCAAACCATGGGGGTGTGCCGGGGCACGGCGTGACTTCTCGGTTGATCAGGCGGGGGGAGTCGCCGGTTGGTGGGCTGCGGCCAGGCCCAAGGACTAGGGCTACTGGGTCTCGCCGCATGCGACCACCCGCCGTAACCGTCCGGGCAGCACATGTACCCGTGGCCCCAGCTCAAGTGGTGGCGGTAGGTCTCAGGCTGTCGGTTCCGTGGTCGCTGGATTGCAACCCATACTGCGGCTCCGCCTAGCGGAATCGGTCGCGGCCCAGAAAACGCCGAGCTGTGCTGCGACCTCGAGGGCTTCTCACTGCACGCCAAGGTCCTGATCGAGGGGCACGACCGCACTGGACTCGAGCGGCTCTGCCGGTACATCGCCCGCCCCGCCATCGCCAGCGAGCGGCTCTCGATCGATCCTGATGGGCGCGTGGTCTATCGCCTGCGGCGCCCTTGGAGCGACGGCACCAGCGCGATCGCCTTCGAGCCGCTGGCCTTCCTCGAGCGACTCGCCGCGCTCGTGCCGCGTCCGCGCGCGCACCTCCTCACCTACCACGGCGTGCTCGCGCCCGCGGCCCAGTGGCGGGACCGCATCGTGCCCGGACCGCGCGCGTCGACCGCGTCTCACCACGGTTCGACGGAGCCCAGAGCCGCAACCTCAGGCCGAACCGCGTGCTCAGGCCGAACCGCGACCTCGATACGACCCGCGGCATCTGGCTCACCCGACTCCCCCGCCGCGCTCTCGAGCCCAGCCAGAACGCGCAGGCTCCGTTGGGCCGAGCTCTTGCGCCGCGTGTTCGCCGTCGACGTCCTGACCTGTCCCGACTGCGGCGGGGCTCGCCGGCTGATCGCGACGATCACCGACGGGCTCGTCGTGCGCAGGATCCTGGACCACCTCGAGCTGCCCAGCTCGCCGACGACGATCGCTCCCGCCAGAGCGCCTCCTGAGCCCGAGCTCGCCTGGTAGGTCGGAACGAAAGTGAGCTGCGGCTGCGCGCCTCCAAGGGCGCGCGGTCTGGCGGCGCCGCGCCCAGAATCCGCTGCCCCGGCGCGTCAGGCCTGCTCCAGGTCGCCCCTGAGGCCGCGCAGAACGGAAGGACGGCGGTCCGGGCTGACCGGATCCATACCTCAGCGGCCCTCAGGGGTGGCGCGATGGGGGCCGACCCCCTACCCTATGCGAGCGGTCATCCGCTTGAAACTCCTATCCCCCGCCCCGGTTCGGCTCGACTGGCTCCAAGATCCCCAGGGAAACCTGGTTCCCCGTCCGGCCCCAGTCGCGTCCGGCATGTCCTGCCCTGCCTGCCCGGTTCTGGGCGCAGGGCGGGGACCGCCCTCAAGCAGGTTCCCCTGCAATCGAAATCCAGCGGCCCGTTGTTAGGGGGGCGCGCCCGCGCCCTCGAACGTGCCTGTGCCCTGGGTCGCGGCAGGAGGTACCCACACCGAAGGATCTCGACTAGCCTTTGGGTGATGGCTTCGCGGGCTCGATCGAAGTCGGTCCAAGAGGTGCTGGGCGATCGGGAGGTCGTCGAGCGGGTCCTCGCGTCGGCGGAGTGGTGGGCTTGCCGGGGACGTGGCGGGGATGCGATCCATCTGGCGCAGCAGGTGGCTGGCTTGGGCCAGAGGGTCTGGGCGGCACTGCGCGACGGGGATCGGAGCTCGCTACAAGGGCGGCTGGGAAAGGCCACTCGGCTCGACGTTCTGCTCGAGGACGAGCGGGGCTGGGAGTTGCCCTGGGAGGCGATCGGTTCGGCGGGCGCGGCTCGGCAGGGCGGCGATCGAAGCCTGGCTGCGGGTCCCCTGGATCCCCAGGCGATGCTCTGTCACTGGGGAATCCGCCGGCGCATCGGTGCCCCGCGAATCGCGCGGAAGACCCCCTGGAGGCTCCCCAGGGTGCTGTTGCTGCTGGGAGACCTAACCCAGGGGCTGCCGGTGGGAGCCGGTGACTACGGCCGCCGGTTGCAAGGCTGGACGCCGATGCTCGAGTCGGCGGCGGCAATTGTCCGCGAACTGGACGCGGTGGGTGTGCGGGCCGATATCGCGCTGAGTACAGGGGCTGGAGCAGCTCCTGAAGCGCAGATGCTCGACCACCAGAAGGCCAGGATTTTCCCCTACTCGGACCGGACGAGCTTGATGGCAGCGCTCGAGGGCCAGGGGCCGTTCGACGTGATCTTCTGCCTGGCCCACGGCAAACGGGTCAACGCAGCCGCCAGCAGGGGAGCGGATGCCCTAGACCTAGGATTCACAGATCAGGGACCGTGTCTGCTGTCCGCTGAGGCGGATGGCTTGGAGAGCCTTTTCTCAGCCTGGACCAAGGGGATGCCGGCGTCCTTGATCGTGTTGGGTGCCTGTGATTCATCGGCCGCGATTGCCCCGCGGCTGCTCCAACACGCGGATCAGATGCTGTGCATGGGCGGCGAGGTAGAGGTCGAGGCCCTGGGATTCTGGGCCCGGGGATTGTTCTCCGGCCTGTGCCGCGGACAGGGAGTCGATCTGGCCATGCGACGGGCGCGCCAGGCTCTGGTGAACCATGAACGCCACTGGCACCAATGGTGGCTACCGGTCCACTACACGGCGATCGCCGACGACAGCGCCCCCTTCGACCGAAAGCGGCTCGCGCTGGGCCGCTATGTGGGTGGTACCGGGATCCTGCCCCACGATCGCCATAGCCGATCGTCCATGCCCCCGACCGAGGTGCCGCTTCCGATCCAATTGCGCACAGTCGATGCCAAGGGCGTCAGCACGCACGAGCGTTGGGAGTCCGAAGCGCTCGGAGGCGGTCTGCGCCAGGTGCTCGAACAGCGGCCCGGGATCCGACTCGTGCTCTGGGGGGAGCCGGGGGCGGGCAAGTCCACCCTGCTCAGGCAGGTCCAGCGGGCCTGGAACGAGGAGCCCGGGGAACGCCACCTGGGCGTCTACATCGGGCTCCAGGCATTGATCTCGAGGAACGTCGAGCTCGATCTCCAGAAGGTGGCGGAGCAGTTCGTGGGGGAAGCTTGGTCGAAGGACCTCGTGCGTGCTTGGGATGCCCGCGCCTGGTACCGGGGGATCGATGACCCGGGTGTGGCCTCGTGCCAAGACGAACGCGAGGTATCGACCGGTCCTCTCGTGACCTTCCTGATCGACGGCCTGGACGAGGTGCCCATCGGGCCGGATCCGGCCGGCAAGTACCACCGCAACTGCCTCGATCAATTGCTGACGGCGCTGAGATCGCAGTATCCACAAGCCAGCATCGTGGTTGCCAGCCGACGCTCCGCCAAGGCTCTGGACCGCGGCTTCGTGGATGCCGACCTGTTCCCGCTCGACGCGGGCCTGCAGGTTCAGATGATCCAGCGGGTCTTCGAGGACTGCGACCAACGCTTGACCGAACCGGAGGCCCGGGATTTCCTCCATCGGGTCGCGACTCGGGGCGGCTCGCTCGAACGGCTCGCCCAAGTGCCGCTGTTCTTGACCCTGATGGTCCGGTCGGCCGCAAGCAGCCTGACTCGCGAGTTGCCGAGCGGCAATCGCCACGCCTTCTTGGCAACCATCGCCCGGGAGCTGCTCGAGCAACAGCATCGCCACCTGACTCGAGCAACACCAGACGCAGCGAATTGCGACCCGGATCGTGACGAGCGCTTCTTGGAGGTTCTCTCCTTGGCCATGGCTGACTCCGGCAATTTGTATTGGAGCAGCGACAAGGTCGAGGACGAACTGGAGACAGACTCCGAGCTGCAAGGGTGGAAGCTAGGACTCGGCCATGCTTCCATGGGGGCGTGGCTGGAGGCTATCTCGAAGCGCTCGGGAATAGTGATCCGGTCCGAAGGGGCTTGGGGATTCTGGCACCGTTCGTTCCAAGAGTCCTTCGCCGCCCGCGCTCTGTTGCGGGAGGCCAGATCCAGGGTCCGGCCAGTGCGCGGGGACGCGCGAGGTGCAAAGGACCCCGCCAAGGCCTCGGCGGGGAGGTTGAAGATCGCCGTGCGGTCGGTGCTCGCAAAACGGATAGGGCAGACTCTTGAGGGGCAGCTGGATGCTCGAATCGGCACTTGGAGCGAGCCGATCGCCCTGTTGGTCGGCCACGTGATCGACGCAGTTCCGGAACACGGCAAGTCGGTCGCCGCCGATCTGGTCAAGGGCTTCCTGAACGAGGAGGCTACCTTCCCCATCGGCTTGAGGTGCATTGCGACCGCCGACACCCTCGAAGCCGAATCGATCGGTCTGGCCCTGGCCAAGAGCCAAACCTGGGAGGAGGCGGCGATGATCTACGATCCGCTGGTGGGCAACCATGGACGCTTCTTCGCGGCCCGCAGTGCCTTGAAGATGCGTGTGCGGGAATTGGCCGAGGCCCTGCGGCGCCCCCGTTTCAACCTGACCGATCGCATCGAGGTCTGGCTGCTGATCGAATGCCTCGAGCGTGCCCGTTCCTTTGCCTCCTCGCAGGATGCGGAGCAGGCCATGGAAGCGATCCTCGTGTCGCTGGGCCGTCCCGCGGGATTGGAGCGAGCCTTCGAGACGGTCCCGGGAAGGCCGAAGGAAGATCTGTTCGTGGAGATCCCGGGCGGCGAGTACTGGATGGGCAGCCGCAAGGACGAGGTCCACCGGGTCGAGCAGGAGGGACCGACCGAACGGCGGGTCGATGCGTTCGCGATCGCCCGAGTGCCGATCACCGTCGGCCAGTACCGACTCTTCGATCCCTACAAGTTCGCGCGCAGCGTGGATTCCGATCTGCCCGCGACTGGAATTTCCTGGTTCGAGGCCGACCTCTTCGCGCGCTGGCTGCAGCACCATCGAGACCGGTCGCCGGCGATCACGAGGTTTGGCGAGCACCGCGTCGTGCGGCTGCCCTACGAGGCCGAATGGGAGTGGGCCTGTCGGGATTGCCTGTCGACCTGGGTTGGGGGGGAGAGACCCTATCCTCTGTTCGTGCGCGGGGACGACGAGGTGCAGCACTTGAAGCCCTATGCCTGGTACCAGAGCAACGCCGAGGGTGCCGTGCGTCGGGTGGCGACGACCACCGGTGGGCCGGGGGCGCCGAGCCTTGGGCTCTACGACATGTTAGGCAACATCTGGGAGTGGTGCCTGGACCCCTGGGAGCGCTTCCTCGGATCCCACTCGCCGGTGTATCCCGAGCTTGGGGCTCGGGATCACTGGCGCGTCCGCCGAGGTGCGACGGCAATGAACGGAGTTGCATTCCTCCGTCCGGCCTATCGCTACGCCACGAGCCCCGACGTGACCGACCGGGCGACGGGGCTGCGACTGGTGCTCGGGAAGGCGGAGCACCGCTGACAGCCCTTCTAGAGGCCGGGGGGCCCCGTCGTGAGCGCCCCCCCGTGTGAGTCGTTCGCGGTTCGAGGTCAGGCGCCGATTAGATGGCCATTTTGGGCAGCGGGGGACCGCTTGAGTCGGAAGCTGTGTTGGTGAGCGGGGCCAGCGGGAGGATCAGCTGCTTGGCGGTAGTCGCGTCGATCGGCAGCGCCAAGGTGATCAGGATGCTCCGGGCTGACCGGATCCATACCTCAGCGGCCCTCAGGGGTGGCGCGATGGGGGCCGACCCCCTACCCTATGCGAGCGGTCATCCGCTTGAAACTCCTATCCCCGCAGTCCTTCGATCCCCTCGACCTGCCCAACCCCCTGATCGTGCCCGCGAGCCTCGACCTCAGCCGCGTCGGGGAACGGATCCGCTGGGACGCGTCCCACAACACGCCCCCGGGCCGCCCCAACTCAGCACCAGCCCCGGCTCCGCCGCAAAACCAATGACCCGCTAGCCGGCCTCTGGCAATGCCCAGACCTCTGCAAGCCCGTGGCATGGCCCTTCCGAAGCACCGGCTGTCTAGGCAGTGCAGCAGGCGCCGACGAGTCCTCTGCAATGCACGTGCGTGCATCGCTGTCGGTTGGGGGCCTTTTCCTGCGCTGCTCCATGAGGGCCGGGGGGGATTTGATGCACGAACGTGCATGATTTGGTCCGAGCAGGCCAAATTCTGCTCCCCCTTGGGCCTATAATGCACGATCGCGCAGAATTCCCTGGACTGGGGACCGGCCTGCTGTCGATCCTAGGCCAGCTATGCACGAACGCGCATTTCCCGAGCTCCTAGGCCAACGGGTTCGCTCCCGCCGGGAGGACCTAGGCCTGAGCCAAGTCGAACTGGCCGAACTGGCCGGCTGCTCGACCCGCTTCGTCCACACCGTCGAAGCCGGCAAAGCCACCCTGCGCCTGGCCACCCTGCTGCAAGTCCTGCGCGCCCTCGGCCTGCGCCTCGAACTCGCCGGCCCCGGCACCCAGATCCGCAAAAGCCCACCAGCCCGGTAAGCCTCAGGGCAATCAAGCACATCGAACGCGCAACCGTCTACAAGAAAGGTTGCTTTACCCCTCGCAGGTAGGCCTAGGGGCGCGGTGGCATGTCTTTCGTACACCAAGTACGGCTGGAAAGGGCAAGCCCTCAGGAGGCAAAGCAGGTCACATGCTCTCACCGGCAGATGGGAGCACAGTGCTGGAGCTGCTGTCGAGGACACTGCCTTGTCCCTCGACAGATCAAGCTGGCTTGCGGGATGGGAACTGACTGCCTGTGATTGGCTGGCCACGCATTTCCCGGTTGTCTATCTCGGGTGACGAGTTGGTAGGAAGGAGCTGCGGCCCCGCCGCTGTGTGGTCTGAGCGCTCGCCCATGCGGCAGGCGATATCGGGCGGGAGGTCGAAGGGGTCCAGGAAGCGGCTCTCGGTGAAATCGGGAAGGTGTTGCATAGGAAACTTAGTCAGCGGCCTACACGGCTCAACGCCAGCGAGCCCCCTCGCTTGCATCCGACCTGCTCTGTCCCGGCTTGCAAGCGAAAGGGCTGTGAGCCGTTAGGTCCCTTGGAGGGCCCGGCCGGCCCGGCCGAGTTCGGGCCTCGCAGCCCCTCGGCCAAGGCCTTGCCGGTCTGGGCCGGGCCCTTCCCTGCCCTTGATCCACGTGAACTCCCTGTCCTTGCGGGTCCTCTGGACCAGCACCTGTCGTGAACGTTGCCTGGCCGCCCTGGAAGCGGCCCCCGGCGCGGTCCTACGATTTCGAGGCGTGCTGGTGCGCTCCGGGCGGGCCCTGGAAGTCCTATTGGCGGAATCCGACCCAGCCAAGCCTGGTGCGGCCCCTTCCGGGGACGTTGCCGTGCGGGTCTTCCGGCCGCCCGCCGCGCTCCGGCGGGTCTCCCACCACTACTGGGTGGCCTTTGACCGGTCCTGGTATGAGGAACCCACGCTGGACGTGGCCCTCGACGGCCCCATGGGCGGCAGCGCGGCCCTTCTGCACCGCCGCCAGGTCCATCGAGTCCACCAAGTTCGGGTCGTGGGTGGGGCCGACCAGGCCTGGATCCCCGGTGCACCGGACCCTTCGGCGGAGACCCTGCGCGCCGGCCTCGCCGTGCCCCCCGAAGGCCGCCACAGCCGCTACGCGGGGGCACTTGGCGGGATTGGAATCCTGCGGCGACTCCAGCGCATGACTGCGCTGGTTGTGGGGGATAGGGTGTTCGCCGAACGGCTTGCCGACGACCTGAGGCGCTCGGGCCTTGCGGTCGCTCAGTGCAGCGAGGGCGGTTCCTTCCATCCACGCGAGCCCCGGCCCGTCGAACTGCTGGCCTGCGTCGGTTCCGCCATGCTCCCCGCTGCTGCGGAATGGGCCAACCGCTTTCTGCGGCCCCTTTTGGCCATCCGCCGCGCGGATCTCCAGGACGGGTTCCCCAGAATGGCCATCAACCTGCACCTACCCGGCTCGACCCCCGGCTGCCCTGCCTGTCGACGTGGGCCCGCGACAGGCGCCGTCACGGAACCGCCGGTCCCGTTGATTTACGCCGCCCTGGGGAGCGCGGTGACTCTCCTCGAGCGCCATGTTGCTCAGGGGACCGATCGCTCACTCGGCCTGGAATGGTCCCTGGGGACAGGTGGAGCGCTGGCCACCCGATCGACCCCCGAGCCACCTCACAGCCCCTGCCGGGCCTGCCGCGCTTTGGGCTGGGGGAGCCTGCCCCCGAAAGAAGATTCCTCCTGCAATCGAAATCCACCGAACCCGTTGACCTGGGTGAACCCCGCCCCCGAGGCTCTGGGCTGACCCCGCGCCCGCCCGTTCCCCGAAGACCCGTCCGGTTCTGGACCCAACTCGCATCCCCGGTGCCCCAACCCAACCCTCGCATCCAGGAACTGAAGGACTTCGCCCACCGGTACAGCTCTCGAACCGAGAGCGAGTATCGCTTTCCTGGCTACGCTCAACTCCCTCAAGTGGCAAGCGCACGGAGCGATGGCCGCCAACCATCGTCGGCGGCGTTGGCGCCTTCCGGCCCCTCTGACCATGAAAAGGAACACCACCGCAGCCTGGCGCGCAGGAGCGAGCGCCTCTTCAAGCTGGCTTTGGACCAGTACTTGCGCCAGGACCTGGGCCAGGAGCCCGACCTGGCCTTGGTCGCTGAGCTCAGCACCGCTGTCGTCAACCGCGCCGAGGAGCTCTGCGCCACCTTCCAAGACAATTTAAGCCACGCGCACCTCATCCATGCCGTGAAAGCAATCTGGTTCGGTCGCGCGGAATGGTGCCTCCGCTCGCGGGCCGAATGGGTGGTTGCCGAGTGGATCACGTCCGGGATCACATGCGGAGAAATCGAAGCTTACCTCCAGCAAAAGCTTACGACGGAGCTCGAGAAGGTCTTGCTAGAGGTCAAGGTCATCCGGGAAGGGCAGGGTCTGGCCTATCAGGCCTGGTTCAACCGAGCACACAACAGCTTGGTCGTCGAGGCGTTCGGCGCTTTGGATCGAACCGGCAAGCTTGAGGCGCGGTTTGACCAGTTGATGGATTGGCTGCCCGGCAAACCTTCCGCGGCCTTGACCGACAGCGGCAAGGACAAACGAGTTCCGGTGCCCGAAGAGCCGCCGCGCGACCACTCCGCTTTGGTTCGAACCGGCAAGCTTGAGGCGCGGCTTGACGAGGCAATGAATTGGCTGCTCGGCAAACTTTCCGCGGCCTTGACCGACGGCGGCAAGGACAAACGCGTTCCGGTGCCCGAAGGGCCGCCGTGGGACCGCTTCGGGCTGTGGATCC
>JBIKLM010000519.1:0-2958 GCA_044359835.1 Planctomycetota bacterium | reverse complement strand
TCTTCCCCTCGGGCCCGCTCGAATTCCGCCTGCTGTCTCGCCTCGAAGACCTGCGCGGGACCGACGCCGCCGCGCTGGCCATCGACATGCCGATCGGCCTGCTGCCCGGCCGGCGCGCCGAGCCACGGCCCCCGGACTGCCTGGTCCGCGCACGGCTCGGCCCGCGGCGGGCCTCGGTCTTCACCCCGCCGACGCGCCCGATGCTGACCGCGCGGGCCTACGACCCGGCCCGGCAGCCGGGACTCTCCGTGCAGGCCTTCCACCTGATCCGGCGCATCGCCGAGCTGGACCGCTGGCTCGAGCAGCCGCCCGCATACCCTTTCGGCGAAGCCCACCCCGAGCTGGCCTTTGCGCAGCTCCACGGCCGGCCGCTCGAGGTCTCGAAGAAGACGGCGGAGGGGCGGGCGCTGCGCCGACGGCTCCTGGAGCGCCAGCGGGCTTTCCCGCTGCGGAAGCTGCGCGCCGCACTGGCCGATGCCGAGGGACGCTGGCCGCGCTCTCAGGTGGCTGCGGACGACCTGCTCGATGCGCTGGTGCTGGCGCTGGTGGCGCGGGCGCTGGCCGCCGGCACCGCGAGCCGTTTCGCCGGCGAGCCGGACCGCGACGAGCGCGGCCGACCCATGGCGATCCATGGCCTGCCGCCGGCGCCGGCCAAAACCGAGTCCTCCGCGCAGCTCGCCATCCGGGCGACCCTGGACGCGATCCCGCGGGGCCGTGTGGCGACCTACGGGCAGGTGGCCGCGGAAGCCGGCTGGCCCCGCCGTGCGCGCCTGGTGGCGCGCGTGCTGCGCGACTTGCCCGACTCCACAGAGCTGCCCTGGTGGCGTGTGATCGCTGCGGCCGGCCGGATCGCACCGCGGCAAGCTGGCTCCATGGCGCGGCAAGCGCGGCTGCTGCGCTGCGAGGGCGTGCCCGTCGGACAAGGCGGGCGCATCGACCTCCAGCGCTGGCTCTGGCGCCCCTGAGCGGCAGGGGCCGCTGGATGGCGGCCCGAAGGCCTGCAGACGGGCTGGTCTGAGGGCTCGGGCGCAGCCCGAGTCGATTGTTTCTCAGCCTGTCATTCTCCGCCGCGCCGCGCGCCGCGCACCTGCTCGACGAAGCCCCGGCCGGTCAGCGCGCGCCCGGCGCGGGTGCCGCGGGCATCGAAGGCGCCTTCGTAATAGGAGAGCGGCAGATCGAGCTCCTGGTCCGGGAACAAGGCGCGGGCCTCGAGCTCGAGCTCCAATGCGGGAACCCGGATCTCGAGCCCGGTGGCGAAGCGCCGGCCGCTGCGCGGGCTGACCCAATTCGAAAGGCTGCGGAAGCTGAAGTCCGCGGAGCGCAGCGGCGTGCTGCGGCCGTCGGGATCGATCCAGGTGCCGCTGCTGGCGGGATCGAGCGCGCCTTCCTCGCGCTGCAGCACGAAGGCCATCAGCTCGCTGCCGTCGTCGAGCTGCAGGCTGACCCAGTCCCAGCCCACCTGACCGGCCTCGAGCACCGAGGTCGACCATTCGCGGTCCATCCAGAAGCGGCCTTCGACCGCCAGCCGCTGGCCTTCGAAGTCGAGCCAGCCGCGGGCCTCGAGGCGCGTGGCCGAGAAGTAATAGGACGCGTTGCCGGGGGCCGTGCCCTTGCGCGAGAGTCCCGCCTCGCCGTGGGCCACCAGGTCCTTGGCGCTGAGGAGCTCGAGCTCGACCGAGAGGCCCGGCTCGCGGATCGAGAGCTCGAAGCGCGGGCGCTCGCCGGTCCCGAGGCCCGCGACGCCACGCAGCGAATTGGGGCCCAGGAAAGCCAGCACCGGATCGGCGCTGGCCCCGGCGATCCCCGGGGCGCCGCGTGCGCTGCGCTCGAAGGCCGTTTGCCGCCCGGCCAGCACGTCGCCGAGGGCCACGTGGCAGACGTAGGCCTCGCTGCTGGCCAGCGCCGAAGCGCGTGGCGCCTCGGCCGCGCCCGGCGGCACCAGCCCTTGGCGGAACAGCGTCCATTGCAGCGCGAAGCGCCGCTGGGGGTCGCGCGGGTCCTCGAGGTGCCCGGTCAGGTACCACCATTCCGTGCGGAAACCGGGGTGGGGGCCATGGTCCCGCGGGAACTCGAATTCGATCGGCGCGAGGGCCCGCTCGAAGCCCGCGGGCGCGCCGCTCAGGAAGCGCAGCGGGTCGAGCGGAGGCGGCGGGGGCTGCGGGGAACAGGCGCCGAGCCAGAGGCCAAGGGCCGCTCCCGCCGCGAAACTCGCGCCGGTGTGGGATCGCTGCGCCATCATTCCTGGGCCAGGTCGCGGGACAGGCCTCCGCGCAGGAGGCGCGGGGCGGAACACAGGGCCGCCAGCGCGGCGAAACCGAGGGCGAGCCCGAGCGCCAGGGCGAACTCCGTGGGCGGGAAACGCCACACCAGCATGGTCCAGCCGAAGGAGTCGCGGTTGACGACGCCCATCATCAGCGCCGCCAGCAGCGCGCCGACGGGCGCCGCGAACAGGCCCGCCGCCAGGCCCAGGGCCGCGCCGAACAGGGCCAGATGGGCGCACAGCTGGGCCGGTTCGAGGCCCAGGGCGCGCAGCAGGGCCACCTCGCGAGCGCGGTCCAGCGCCAGGGCCAGCAGCGCCGTCAGCGTGCCGACCAGCGCCACGGCCAGGGTCAGCACGCGCAGCAGCGCGGTCACCGCAAAGGTGCGGTCGAAGATGCGCAGGCTTTCGCTGCGCAGGCCGCGGTTGCTGCGCAGGAACAGCTCTTGACCGGCGCGCAGCTCGCCGCGCAGGCGCTGGATCTCCCGCTCCGGATCGAGGCCCGGTTCGAGCCACAGCGCCAGGGACGAAAGCGCCCCGTCGCGATACAGCCCCACGTAGGCATCCCGCGCCAGCCAGCACAGCCCGCGCTCGGAGCCGTAGTCGCGCAGGACCGCCAAGATCGGCAGGCGCACCGGACCGCCCGGGGCCCCGAGCTCGAGCTCGGCGCCGACCTCGAGCCCGTGGCGGAAGGCCAGGGG
>JBIKLM010000517.1:0-2959 GCA_044359835.1 Planctomycetota bacterium | reverse complement strand
CATGGCCGGGGAATTCGACCTTGCCCCCCACGGTTCCGCCCGCCCGCGGTTCCGCCCGGCTCCGGAGCGCCCCGCCCGTCTGCGACCTCGCCGTAGCAAGCGCGCCAGCTTGCGAGCTCGCGGCCCCCAGCCGGTCTCCGCCGCCCCTCGGCCCACGCCCGCCGACGCGCGCGCCTTGGCCGCTCCCGCTCCGCTGGCCACGCCTCGCCTGCGGCCGTTCGGCAGCCCCCCGCGCCCAGCCGCGCAGCGATCGGCCCAGCCCGCCGACGCTCCCGACCGAGACGCACCGCCCCACTGACCCACGCCAGCGCACGCCCACCGATCGAAGGGTCCGGCACCGCCCGGACGCTTCCTGCCCCCGCGAGCTTTCCCTGAGCGCGCGGGACCCGCGTGGTCCCGGGAGTCCTCCCGACCCACTCGACGCTGCCGACGGCCCCCACGACGCGGCCCCCCTTCCCGACCATGATCCGTTCCCTGCGCCTGCTCCTCGCCTTCTCGGGCCTGCTGCTCCTGTCCAGCAAGCCGAGCTTGGCCCAGGAGCAGATCGGTCTGCTGGAAACCGAAGTTCCCAGCGCCGCCGAATTCTTCCTGCACGGCTGCCTGCCGGTTCCGCCGGGCACCTACCGCCCCGACGCCCTGACCGGCGCGAGCCTCTCGCAGCGCTTCCCCGTGGTCATCCAGGACAGCGATGGCCAGTGGGTCGTGCCGCAGATCGAGGCGGTTTCTCGCTATCCACGGCCCGACCAGGGGGCGGCCGTGATCGAGCTGATCGCCCGCGTGACCCGGCCGCCGAGCGCCGCCACCGGCAGCTTGGTGGGCTATCGGGTCTTCAGCAGCGACGGCCTCCCTTTGGCCAGCCTCGCGCCGACCTACGCAACCAATTCCGCGAAGTCCACCTGGCTTTCCTTCGATTCCAGCGTGGCGCAGATCTTGACCCTGCCCGGCAGCCTGGCGCTGCGGGTTCGCGACGGTTACGGCAACTTCTATGGCGCCAAGCTGACCCCGGCTCAGGTCCAGGGCAGCCAAGCGGCGGTGCGCGAAGGCCGCCTGACGATCACCAAAGCGGGTCACCAACAGCTCGAGATGCGCTACGCCACCCACCTGATGCCGGTGCTCGGCACCGGCCTGGGCCCGGTGCTGCCGCACCACTTCGGGGTGCATGCCTACCTCGGGTTCCACGACCGCGCGCGCTTCGTGACGCTCGACCTCAGGCTCCACAACGCGCACTCCAGCGTCGATCCGAACGAGCCCCTGGACGATGCCCTGGGCAAGCTCTACTTCCGCGAGCTGGAACTCCTGACCCCGCCGGGCTGGAAGGCCCTGCGCGTGCACGAGGACACCCACAAGCTCAAGTCCTACCCCTCCGGATTCTTCTGGCAGGCCCATCCGCTGTTCGACAAGGCCTTGGGCGACAAGCTGCACGTGATCGCTCCCCAAGGCCAGTTCCATCGGCGCTTCGTGCTCGTACCGCCGGGCACCGCAGACCAGACCCTGCACGCGGAGCAACACGGCGCGGCCTTCGGCTTGGCCTTCTGCCAGCCGGGTGTCAACTCCGCCGGCGACCGCTTCTGGTCCTGGTGGAACCCGGCCACCGCCACCTACCAGACCCAGGCCAGCGCCCTGCCGGGGTTCCTGGATCTCGGCAAGTCCGGCGTGCGCAGCAAGCTCAGCGCCGACTACGCCTACCTGGCCGAAAAGCTGCGCACCGGCACATCGGGAGCGCCGCCGCTGACCAGCGGCGTGATCGGCTGGATGCACCCCTACGGGCAGGCCTACGGCGGCATCTCGGGCGGCATCGACATCCACTTCTTCGAGGGGGTCCCCACGGCCTGGGCGTCCTCGCGGGATGGCTACCGCCGCAGCCAGATCATCCACCGCATGCAATCCGATCGCCAATCGGCTGTCGCCTTCGATGCCGATGGCCAGCCGGTGACCCTCGAAGAGATGCTGGTGCCCGGGCCCCAGGGGCCCATTTTTCCCCACAAGATGTACCTGACCCCGCTGTCGGGGTCCGACCCGTTCGGTCACAAGGCGGCCCCGACGACGCAGGCCAACTGGGTCGCGGCCCAGGGGCTGGCTCCGGCCTACGAGGCTGAGCTGCTGAGCTTCGAGCCGATCGACATGCAGCACCTCGTGCGCTACACGCGCATGGCCAAGGCGCTGGCCTGGCTCGGCAACGACAGCCTGGCCAAGGACGACCTGTGCATGCAGGCGGCCATCGTGCGCCTCTCCTACAACCCCTACGCCAACGAACCCGGCGGCTTCACCGTCCCGACCAACCTCAAGGCCGACATCGATTTCGTCGCCCAGCACCCCGGCATCGGCCTGGACTTCAACCGCGGCGAAGGCTGGATGCTGGACACCATGTGCAGCGCCTACGCGATCGCTCCCCCCGCGTGGCGGCAGCGCGACCGGCCTTGGTTCCGCAACGTGACCCGCGTGGTCTTCGAAGGGCAAGCGAGTTGCTCCGGATTCATCCAGGCCAACGTGAACCTCAAGGTCTTGGATGGCAAGTACCGCACGCGCCAGAACTACGAAGAGGCCATCATCCAGAACGGCCTGTGGGGCATGCTGCAGACGGTCTATGCCGGCACCGGCGAGGTGGAAGAGGCCCTGCTGACCCACACGCTGGTGAGCAACGTCAAGGGCATGGTCTCCCCCGCGGCCTGGGACGAGGCCAAGCAGGCCCCCTTGCAACAGATGGCCGTCGGCCCGCTGGACCTCAACCAACCGCTGTTCTGTGGCCCCCTGCCGGCGGACGGTTTCGCGCAGGGCGACTGGGACACCTACCAGTGCTGGAACTCGTTCGCCTACGCCTTCCGGCTGAGCTTCGATCCGCTGTTCCTGATCCACCCGGCGCTGATGCTGGGCACCATCGAGGTCAAGGACGCTTTGGAAGCCAGCGGCCTCAGCAACATCGAGAACCGCGCGGCGCTGCTCGGACTGCTGCAGGTCAACG
>JBIKLM010000518.1:0-2959 GCA_044359835.1 Planctomycetota bacterium | reverse complement strand
GGTCCGCTGACCGGCGCGTTCGACCCCCTCCAGGTGGCCACTGACGCCGCGCAGAACGGCAGGACGGACGTCCGGGCCGACCGCATCCACACCTCCCCGGCCCTCAGGGGTGGCGGGATGGGGGCCGAACCCCTACCCTATGCGGGTGGTCATCCGCTTGAAAACCCTATCCCCTGGCAGGCTTCAGCTGCGGGTTTGGCGACCAGACCTGGCGGGCGCAGCACACCGAAGGTCCGCCCAGCCCCTGGGCGCCGCGGGTCGGCCAGCTCCCCCCCCATTCCCCGGGGGTCCCGCAAGACAGTGCTTCGGAGCCCGCAGCACCTCCACCGGCGGCCGTTGCGCTTGATTCCCTAGGCATCGGCCCGTTAAATTCGGCCGGGCGGAGACACAAGATGAGCAACACTCCCAGTGCCAGCGTTATCGTTACGACGTACAACAACCCGCGCTACCTGGAGCTGGCACTCTTGGGGTTGGCCCGCCAGACACGCCGGGATTTCGAAATCATCGTGGCCGATGATGGCAGTGGCCCGGAAACCAAAAAGCTGATCGACCGGCTGCGCCGTGACCTGCCTGTGCCGTTGCTGCATGTTTGGCAAGAGGACCTTGGCTTCCGGCAGGCCCGAGCGATGAACCTGGCCGCGCTGCGCGCCACTTCGCCCCACCTGATCTTCACCGACGGCGACTGCGTGCCGCCCGCTGACTTCGTCGACAGTCACCTGCAAGCGGCTCAGCCCAACACCCTGGTCGTGGGTTGGTGCGTGCGTCTCTCCGAGCCTGCGTCCGCGGCGGTGACTCCCGAGTTGATCCGCTCGGGAGCGCTTCAAGACCAGCCTGCCTGGCCGGTCGGGTTATTGGCCTGGGCCTTGCACCTCAAGAACCTGCTCTACCTCGCGATCGGTCACAGGAAGCGGCCCAAGATCCAAGGCCTCAACTTCTCCATCCCGCGAGCGACTTTCGAAGCGCTCAATGGCCTGGACCTGAACTACGAAAACAACGCGCAGCAAGACTCGGACCTGCGCAACCGCCTGCGTCGGGCCGGCCTGCCAGCACGCAGCATCGTTCACCGCTGCATCGTGGTGCACCTCTGGCACCCCACCCACGCCGGACGACACGACTGGAAGGAAGCCCGCAGCTATTACCGCAGAAAGTCCCTGGAGCCCTGGGCGCAGCGGGGCCTGCGTGAGCTTTCCGCACAGCTCGAAAACACCACGCGGACGAGCGCCCTGCCCGGACATTCCCAACCGGACTCCCAACTTGCCTCCGCCCGTGCCGGAGAACATGTTTCCGATCATTTCCCAGCGCCCCAGTCGCTGGAGCAGGACTGACCACAAGCTCGAAGCAGCCAATCCGGGCTAGGCACCCAAGGACGCCCGAGCAGGCACCGACACTCGCCGCGGATCCCTGTAACAGCGGAAGCGGGATCACAAACAAGCACCCTTGCGATCCCGCTTGTCCCGTGCGCGCAAGCCCAACCTGCGGGCGCTGCCGCACCAAATCTAGCCGCGACCAGCAGGCTACACGCAGTCTCCCCCGCGAAAGTCCGCAGGGCAAAACCAGCGTGACCCAACAACTGTTCAGTTGCAACTGTCGTTCAGTTGCAACTGTTTCACAGCTGCTCAAGAACATGGTTGCGCCGGAGCCCAAAAGACTCCGACCCGCTTGACCTCTGGTCGCAAACCCCCAAGGATCTACCAGACTTGCATCAAGCTGAAGAGCTGCGGGTTCTCTGGACACAAGGGTTGACTCGTTGAAGGGTGGGTTCTTGGGAGCGCGGGCCCAAATTGAGGCAGGAGCTGACGGCGGCGCTCGCTGGGCGTGATGTCGCCCTGGCGGGCGAGGATCCAGGTGTCGTTGCTTGAGCGTGAGCGTCTTGGTCCCGTCCGTCTCCCACATAACGTCGGGGCGGTCGGTGACGATGCGCCCGTCGTGGGCGCGCGGTCCACGCGGCGCGCCCGTCGGCGAAGGAGTGAGCGAGCCGTGCACTCGCATCACATGCAGGACCCGGCGCTTGGCCATGTTCACTCCCTGGCTGCAATTGCTCCACGGCTGTGCGAGCGGGACAAGGCCTTGCGGTAGCCCTCGCCATGCCAGCCGTGATCGCTCTCGGTTTCGAGCTGGAACTCGCGGATCTGGCCGGCCGGTCCCTCATCGGACAGCAGCGTTTGGGTCCTCGCTTCCGAGGAGCCGCCGGCGGCCCATCGACGGCTTGCCGCTGCTCCGGGAGTTCATCGGTGCCGTCAGAAATGCCGTTTCTTGCGGCTAGACGGAGGAGGAGCCGGCTGGATGCTCGGTAAATCTGGCCGAGTTACCAGCGATGTGTAGAGACGACACCGCCCTGCTGGGCTAAGTCCGATCAGCACGAAAAAGCGCTCGGGAAGGCCTACAGGCGATAGGCGGATTCCGTGGGGTGCAAGGGGCGATTGAGCCACAGGGGGCGGCGCAGACCGCCGGGACCGGGGGCCGGCTTGGCCAGCTTGAGCCAACGCTCGTAAACCGACCGAGAACGCGCCAAATCGACGAAGATGTCGCCGTAGCGGTCCTCGGGACCAGCGGGCGTCACGGTTACCTTCTGGTGCCAGCAGTGCATGCCGCTGACCGGATCGGGCTGCACCGGGAAGGTCAGATTTTGGTTCACGCCGACCTCTTTCCACCAAATGCGCTCGCTGTCGGGATCGAAGCTGGAGTAGGGCTCGACGCCTTGTTTTTGGCGCATGCGCAGCGTGTCCCCCTGGCGCTCCAGCTCGACCAAAGCTGAGGCCTGCTTTTGGCCGCCGATCTCGCCATCCAAACGCCAGCGCCCCACGTGGTGCGAGCAGGCCACGACGCCCGGACGGATGCCATCGGTTTCCCAGGCGCGCAGCACAAAATAGCAGCGGGCAGCCCCTGACGCGGCGTGGTCGCCAGCGCGACCGTCGGCCGCAGTTCATTCCCGGCGAGCTGTGCTGCGACCTCGAGGGCT
>JBIKLM010000516.1:0-2963 GCA_044359835.1 Planctomycetota bacterium | reverse complement strand
AGAGGCTGGGAAAAAATCGGCGCGCAGCGACGATCCCAGCCTCTGCGGCCGCCGGATGGCGGCCCAAAGGCATGCTGACAGGCTGGTATGTCTGCTCGGGCGCAGCCCGAGTCGATTGTTTCTCAGCCTGTCAGCGGCGCTCGGGCATCGGCACGTAGCTGCGCTGGCGCTCGCCGATGTAGACCTGACCGGGCCGGTAGAGCTTGTTGTCCTGCATCTGCTCGTGCAGGTGCGCGACCCAGCCGGCGGTGCGGGCGATGGCGAAGATCGGCGTGAACTGGTCGATCGGAATACCGAGCTTCTGATAGATGAAGCCGCTGAAGAAGTCCACGTTGGGGTGGATGCCCTTGGCCCCCAGGCGATCGACGACGATCTTCTCGAGCTCCAGGGCCACGTCGTAGGTCGGCGTGTGACCCAGCTTATCGAACAGGGCCTTGCCGAGCTTTTGCAGGGCATGGCTGCGCGGATCCTTGACCTTGTAGACCCGGTGCCCGAAGCCCATGATCTTGCCCTTGGCGGCGAACTTCTTCTCGGCGAATTCGCGCACCTTACCCACGCCTCCGATCGACTCGAGTTCCTGCAGCACCTTCTCGTTGGCGCCGCCGTGGAGCGGGCCGTGCAGGGCGCCGATCGCGGCCGAAACCGAATCGTAGGGTCCCGCGTTGGTGCCGTAGACCACGCGCGCGGCAAAGGTCGAGGCGTTCATGGTGTGGTCGGCGTGCAGCACCAGCGCGCAGTCCAGGGCGCGGGTGGCCACGTCCGCGGGCTTTTGCCCGTTCAGCATCCACAGGAAGTTGGCCGCCGTGTCGAGCTGCGAATCGGGCGCGATCGGTTCCAGGCCGCGGCGCAGGCGCTCATGGGTGGCCACGATGCAGGGCACCGTCGCCAACAAGCGGATCCAGGCGCGGTGGAAGTCTTCCTCGGATCCGAACTTGACCGTCGGCTCCATGGCCCCCAGGGCGGCCACCGCCGACTGCAACACGTGCATCGGGTGCCCCGTCTTGGGGAACAGGCGCAGCATCGAAACCAGCGCCGGCGGCAGGCTGCGGGCGCCGCGCAGTTCCGCGCGCAGACGGGCCAGTTGCTCGGCCGTGGGCAGCTCGCCCTTCATCAGCAGCCAGCAGGCCTCCTCGAAGTTGGAAAACTCGGCCAGCTGTTCGATCGGGTAGCCGCGGTACTCCAGGATGCCCGCATTGCCGTCGATGTAGCTGATGGCGGATTCGGCGGCCGGCACACCTGCCAGGCCGGGGACGAGGGCGGGACGATCGACGGTCACGGCGATTGGGGGTAGGTCGGGAGGCCGGAGCCCCGGCGGAAGCCAGGGCGGATGGGCTTGGATCGGCTTTGGCCGCCACCGAACCGAGGAACGGCGGGGGCGCAGTCTCCAGGATGCGAAAATAGGACTCAGGGAGCGCCATGTAAAAGGTTCGCTGAAGATTCGACACGCATCGCCGCTTGTGGCGCGCGGGTCCGGATGCCGCGGGTCCGCCCCCCGGGGTCGCAGGGGTCAGATCCCGCTCGGCGGGCTGGCGGCCACGCCTTCGGGGAGTCCAAAGCCTCTGGGGGCATGCAGGTCGCCCGCGCTGTGGATCAGCCCCCGTGGCACGCGGCCATCCCCCGCGCCCGAGCTTGGGCTCCCAGCCACCCCTGCGGGTCACGAGTCCGCGCGCTCGCCCCTGTCCGGCCGGGCCAGACCCCAAGCAAGCCCGCTGGCGATCCGATGTGGCAGCCTGGCCGCCGCAGACGAAAATCCGGCCTTCCGGCGATCGGGCGGGGGCTCGAAGCCAGCCAGGCACACCGCGTCGCTCGGCCCTGGAGCTCCAAGGCCAGCGCGACGACCGGCCCCGATCGCGCCGTCCCTGGGCGGGTTGCGGGGGCGGTCAGAGCCTGGGTAGTAGCGGCTGGGAAGCAGAGCCTGGCAAGCGATCGTCGCGCAGCGACGATCCCAGCCTCTGTGGCCGCCGGATGGCGGCTCCAAGGGCATGCGGACAGCCGGGCCCTGCGGCTCGGGCGCAGCCGGAGTCGAGCTTTGCTCAGCCCGTCCGCGGAGGCGGAGATCCACGGCCTCGGGGAGCCGCTTCGCGGGCGGCTCGCGGGGTCGTGGATGGAGGGCCTCGGTCCAGGCCCCTCCGCCGGTTCAGACCTGCCGCAGGTATTCGAGGAACAGACGCACGCCGACGCCGGTCCCGAAACTGCCGCCCACGTAATCCCGGTCCAGCGTGCCCCAGGCGGTGCCGGCGATGTCCAGGTGACACCACTCGGTCTCGCCGACGAAGTTGGACAGGAAGGCGGCGCCGGCGGTGGAGCCGTTGCCGATCCCAGGGGTGTTGATGTTCTTGAGGTCCGCCAGCTTGCCCTTCATCTGGTCCTTGTGGACGTCCAGGAGCGGCAGCGGCCAGACCCGCTCGCCGGTGGCCTTGCCGGCCTCTTCGAGGCGCCGGCGCAGGTCGTCGCTGCTCGGGAAGATGCCGGTCAGCTCGTGCCCCAGGGCGATGATCACGGCGCCGGTCAGGGTGGCCACGTCCAGGATCGTGTCGGGCTTGATCTTCTCGACCGTGTAGCACAGGGCATCGGCCAGGATCAGGCGCCCTTCGGCGTCGGTGTTCTGGACCTCGATCGTGGTTCCGTTCATGGCCACGTGCACGTCGCCGGGCTTGGTGGCGCGGCCGTCGGGCAGGTTCTCGCTGGCCGGCACCACGCCGTGCACCTCGTGCGGGCAGCCCAGCTCCGCCAGGGCCTGGAAGGTCGCGATCACCGCGGCTCCACCCGACATGTCGTACTTCATCTCCTCCATCTTGGCGGAGGGCTTGAGGCTGATGCCGCCGGCGTCGAAGGTCAGGCCCTTGCCGACCAGGGCGATCCTCTTGGAGCCCTTGACGCGCTTCTCGGGCTTGTAGGTCAGGTGGATCAGCTTGGCCGGCTGTTCGCTGCCCTGGGAAACGCCCAGCAGCGAGCCCATGCCC
>JBIKLM010000515.1:0-2964 GCA_044359835.1 Planctomycetota bacterium | reverse complement strand
GGGGGTCGCCTTGGAGGACCCCCGGCCGCTCCACGGCCTCCCTAGTCCGGGCAGGCAGCCCTCCAGCTGCGAGACACGCCCCCGAAGCGCTCGCTTCGACGCGCTGATGCTCCTCAGGCCGTCACGCGGAAGCCGCGGCCCTCCGCTGGAGGCCTCCCGCGACGCGCCGGCCGCTGCGGCCGGTCCCCGGGATCGCTCGGCCCTCTGCCACCGGATGCCACCGGATGCCAGCGGATGCCAGCGGATGCCAGCGGCCGCCGCGCCGCCGCCGGATCGCCGCCACCGTCCGGGCCGATCCGCCCCTCAGCCGCTCAACGGTCCGAGCCCCATTCGATGAACCACAGCAGCTCGTAGCGCGAGCGCTCCGGGCCGCGCTCGTGCTCGTAGAGCCCGAAGGGCAAGAGGGACAGGTAGCTGCTGCGCGCCGGGCGGCGGTCCTTCGAGGGCAGGTAGCGCGCGCTGCCGTTGCCGCCGAATTGGAAGATGAAGTCCAGGAACGACCAGGAGGAGCTTTCGGTCTCCGAGTGGCACTCGTACAGGATCGGGATGTCGACCGTGCGGCGCCGCTCCAGGCCGGCCTTGGGCTCGAGTTCGGCGCGATGGTGCCCGAGGGGCCCTTCCACATCGATCACCAGGGGACCCGCGGGGCGCTCGGGCAGCTCGCGCGGCCGTTCGTTGCTCGACACCTGGATGCGCTTGGCCTCGGCGCGCGACAGCACCGCGGCGACCAGGTCGGAGAGGGCCACCGGCGAGCGCCCATCCAGGGCGGCGATGCGATCGCCGCTGCGCAGGCCGGCCAGGTAGGCCGGGGAGCCGGGCTGGATGCCGGCGATCACCAGCAGCCCCTCGGGCGATTCGAAGATCGCCTGGGCCTGGGCCGGCTCGAGGGCTCCGACGGTCATGCCCGTCAGGGCTCCGACCGCCGCGGAGCCCTCCAGGCTCAAGGTGTCCGTGGTGCTGTCTTCGATGCGCCGGCTTTCCGGGATCACGCTGAACTGGCGCGCCTCGCCGCCGCGGCGGGCTTCGAACTGGGCGGCGACCCCGGGCGTCAGCTCGAGATCGACGCGCTCCGAGAAGGCCTGGCTTGACATCAGCGGCTGGCCGCCGAGGGAGACCAGCACGTCGCCGGGCCAGATGCCGGCCTTGTCCGCGGCGCTGCCGGGGTTGACCCGTTCGACCACCAGCCCCGACCAGGGAGTTTCTCCGAGCGCTTCGGCCTGTTCGCGCGGCAGTTCCTTGACGGACAGGCCCAGGAAGGCGACTTCGCGGCTGCGGCGCGTGCGCACTTCGAGCAGCGGGTCGCCGGCGCTGTGCTGCAGGCGCCAGCGCTGCTCGGTCCCATCCGGCAGGGTGCGTTCGGCCAGGATCTCGGCCGTCGGACCGATGGCGGTGACGCGCTCCGTGCGGCAAGCGCCGAGCAGCGGGGCACCGCAGAGCAGGCTCAGCGCCGCCCAGCGGGCGCGGGGGAACGGGACGGGGCGGGGGGCAGTGTGCGCGGAACGAGTCATGGTGGGTTCGAGGGGGCGGCGAGGATACGCGCCGGTCGCCGCATGGGTTCCGCGGGCCCGTGCGCTGCGAATAGCCGACGCCCATCGCAGCCCCTGCCCGCGCGAGCCCCAGCGGCGGGTCTGTGGTCCAGGGTCCCTCAGCGGCCGGGGAAGCTCGGCGGAGCCTCGGACCCGAAGGCGCCGGCGGAACTCCGCGAGGATCCCTGGGATGGCGACTTCGGCCATCGGCGCGGTCCGAGGGCTCGAGGGTGGGCGCGCCCCCGCGGAGGCTTCAGTGGGTCGCGGCGCCGAGCAGGCTGCTGCGCAGCTCCCACCAGCGCCGCCAGGCGGCTTCGTCGGGCAACGTTTCGAGGGCCGTGCCCCGGCGCTCGCGGGCCCGCGTGCTGTCCAGGGAGTTCCACCAGTCCTCGCTGGCCCCCTGGCCGAGCGGCCAGTCGCCGAAGCTCTGCGCCAGGCTCAGCAAACGCGCCTGGGCCAGCTCGCGGACCTCCGGCTCGCGATCGGCCAACAGGTCGAGCAGGGCCGGCACCACTTGGCGCGCATCGCCCTGGGTCGACAGGCGCCAGCCGCCGGGCTCGCGCGCCAGCGAGACCGGAGCCGCGCGAGAGCTGCTGGCGTTTGCCGATCGTCCCGCGGGGGCGCCCTGCGGCCCGCGCGCGACGGCGATGGGGCCCGGACCCAGGACCGACGTCGGTGGGTCGAGCGGAAGCCCTTCGGCGGCGTTGCCCGAGACGCTCGGCGGGGCCTCGGCCAGGTCTGGATCGGCGCTCGTGCGCTGCAGGGGACCGTCGCCCGGGACGTCCCCGGAGCTTTCTCCGCCGGCCTGCTCTGCGCTGGCGGGCTCGAGGGAGGCGGCTGCGAGGGCCGCGAGCGTCTCGCCGCCGATCGCGGAGAGTTCGGGGGCCGCCAGGGCCGTGAGCTGCGCTTCGGCGGCCGCGGCGTCGTCCTCGGACAGGGCCGCAGCCAGCGGCTCGTCCTCGACCCGCGCGGCCGGCACCAGCCCCCCTTCGACTGGTGCTGCCAGCGGTGTCAGGGCTTCCAACTCGGCCAGCAGCGTGGCCAGGGGCTCCAGCCGCGAGTGGTCTTCCAGGGGGGCTTCCAGCGCCCCCTCGTCCGGCGCGGATTGGGCCAGCTCGTCGGCCGTCGGCGCGAACTCCGGCCTGCCCCCGGAATTCGGCTCGATCCCGGCCGACGCCAACGCAGGAGCCGGTGCCGCTTCGGGTTCCGCGACGGGGGCCGAATCGAATGCCGAATCGGACGCTGAGGAATCTCCGCGCGCCGAACCGTCGCCCAGGATTTCGAGCGGCGCGGCGGCCGCGAGGGCGAGCGGGCCCAGGTCCGCAGGGACCGACCCGTCGGTTGCCGGGCGAGCATCGGCGCTGGAGCCGTCGGCGCGCGCTGCCGAGGCGAGCGGCTCTCTTGAGGCGCCCTGCAGTTCCGCCCCTGCCTGCGGCGC
>JBIKLM010000514.1:0-2977 GCA_044359835.1 Planctomycetota bacterium | reverse complement strand
CAAGGGCAGGTCCCCGAGCACCTCGGTGACCGTCTTCGAGGCTCCCAGGGCGAAGGCGTTGGCCGCGCTCAGGTCATCGACCAGGGTGAGCGCGCCGGGCAGCGTGAAGGCCTGGGCGTAGAGCCCGAGGCCCTGCAGGTTCGGGTTGCCGGGCAGGGGGTAGGTGACCGAGCCCTGGCCGGTGGCATCCAGGCCGCCGAAGACCGCCAGGGAAAGCAGGTCGAGTCCGACCGCCAGCAGGCGCGGGTCGGAGGGATCGATCAGGGCCAGGGGCGTCGGGCCGGCGCTGAAGGAGGGCAGCAGCCCGAACAGCTCGAAGGGCTGGCCGTTCAGGCGGTAGGTGACCGATTGGCCGAGCAGGCCGTTGTCGCGGGAGAGGCCCAGTTGGGCGGCGGCCGGCTGGGCCGCGGCGCACAGGCCGAGCAGCAGGAGAGGCGTGGGGAGGAGTCGCATGGGCATCGGGGGGTCGGGAACGCGAGGCGCGGTGCCTGGGCAGGGCCGCCCTTTAGAGGCTAGCCTGCCCCGCCATGCCCGCCCGTCCGAGCCGCGGCCAAGGAGCGCTGACCGAAGCCCAGGCCGGCCCCCTGTTCGCCTGGGCCGCCGGGGCGGCGCCGGGGGCCCCCGAGGGCCCGGCCCGGGGCGCAGCCCGGCCCCCGGCCGAGCCGGCCCGAGCCGAGCGGGGCGGCGCGCTGAGCCCCGCTGGCGGGGCGCCGCCGGAGCTGGCCGAACGACTCTCCCGGCGCTTCGCCGCCCGCCTCGGACATCCGCTCGAGCTTTCCCTGAGCCGCGCCTTCCGCGAGCCGGTCCGGCTGGAGATCCAGCGCGGGGCCTTCGGAAAACGCGCGCGCCTGCGCCTGCATCGCGGGCTGCCGCTGGCGGAGGAGCGCTTCCTGCTGGCGCTCGAAGACTGGCTGCTGCACGGTCGCCGCGCACGGGCCGCCGCGGCCTATCTGGACCGGGCGATCGGCGAACTGAGCCAGAGCGCACCGCTCGCCGCGCCGCGGCTGGCCCTGGAGCCCAAGGGCCGCCACCACGATCTGTCCGCGCTGCTGGCCGAGCTGCTGCGCGCGCCCAGGCTCGCGCCCCTCGAGCGCCTCGCGCGCATCCCCGAGGTGGGCTGGGGTCGTTTCGCCCACGTGGCGCCCAAGCGCGGCCTGTGGCTCGGCAGCTACGACGCTCGGCGCCACGCCGTGCGCATCCACCCGGCCCTCGATGGGGCCGACGTGCCGGCCTTCTTCCTGAGCTCGATCCTGTTCCACGAGCTCCTGCACGCCGTGCTGCCCGCCGAGCGCGGCCCGGGCGGCCGGCGCGAGGTCCACGGCCCCGAATTCCGGGCCTTCGAGGCGCGCTTCCCCGAACACCAGCGCGCGCTCGAGTTCCAGCGCCGGCACCTGCCGCGCTTGCTGGCCGCGGCCCGCGCCGGGACCCGCCAGGCCCGCCGCCAGCGGGGCTGACCCAAGGCCCAGCGGGACAGGGGCCCGCAAGGCCTGCAAGCCCTGGGCCAGCGGCGTGGGCCACCGGGCGCCCAGATCCCGAGGGGGAGCCGAGGTGCCCCGGCACGGCCCCAGAGGGCGCAGCCCTTCCGCTCCGGCGGCCTCGAGCTCACCCCGGGCCGAGGTGGGCCTGGGCCCGTCGGCCCTCCTGGTGGTCCCTTGGGCCGCTAACCGGCGAACTCCAGGTGCCCTCCGCCCCCCGCGCCGGCAGCAGCCTCCGCACCGGGCTCGGCAGCCGAACGCTCGCAGGAACCCCGAGCTCAGGCCGGGGCGGCCGGACGGGCGTGGGCGCCGAGCAGGCAGACCCCCAGCAGGTTGCCGCCCATGGATTCGAGCTGCTGGCTGGTCTCTTCCGCCAGCCCTTTGGGCGTGCTGCCGAGCCGCACCGCCAGCAGGATGCCGTCCGAGGCGGCGCCGATCAGGTGCGGCTCGGTCAGCAGGTGCGCCGGCGGCGCGTCGATGACCACGTAGTCGTAGCGCTGCTTGAGGCCGTGGAAGAGCGCCTTGAGCCGGTCGATGCGGATGATCTTGGTGGGGTTCTCGGGCGGTTGCCCGGCGCCGATGATGTCGAGCCCGGGCTCGCTGGTGCGGCGGATGGCGCGATCGAGCGCCAGGCGGCCTTCGAGCAGCTCGCTGAAGCCCTGCCGGCGCGGCAGGCCCAGGTAGGCCTCCAGGCTCGGATTGCGCAGGTCCGCGTCCACCAGGACGATGCGCGAATGGGGCCGCTCGCAGAAGGCCAGCGCCAGGTTCAGGGCCGCCACGGTCTTGCCCTCGCCCTGCAGGGCGCTGGTGATCATCACCGTGCGCGGCGCGCCGTCCGGATTGAGCGCTTCGATCGAACTCCACAGGCGCCGAAACTGCTCCGCCACGGGCGAGCCGGGGGCGCTGCGCAGCACCAGTTCCTCGCGCTCGATGGGCACGTCCAGGCCCTCGTCCGGCTCGGCGGGCTTGAGCGGCGGCGGCGGGGTCGACTTGCGGAATAGGCCCATCGGGAGCGCGGAGTCTAGCAGCCGCCCGCAGCGGCCTCGCAGCGGGGCGCGGCGCGCGGGTCCGCGGCCAGGAAACAGGACGGGCCCCGCGCCGGACCCCGGCGGGCGGCGCACGGCGCCGCTGCTCGCGGGCGCTCCCGGCGCTCGGGCCTGGCGGCCGCTCAAGGCACGTCCGCGCTCCAGTCTTCGGCCAGCAGCGAGCGCGCCTCGAGCCCCGGCGGCGCAGGCCAGGCCCGCGACAGCAGGGAACGGGAGAGCTCGTGTTCGCTGCGGCGCCGGCAGGCGGCCACGATCGCCTGCTGGAAACGCAGCGCCTCGGCGTCGAGCCCACGCATGCGCAGGCCCTCGATCGCTTGCCCGAGGGCCCCGTACAGGGCCGCCGGTCGGGCCGCGCCGGCCTCCCCCGGCTCCAGCGAGCGGCGCAGCTCCGCCAGCAGCCGCTCCCGCGACAGGCCGCCCTCGGCGGAGCCGGCCAGGCTGGCCAGGCCCTCCCAA
>JBIKLM010000512.1:0-2980 GCA_044359835.1 Planctomycetota bacterium | reverse complement strand
CGCGGAGACCCGCATCCCGGCTTCGGTGCAGGTGAGCGATGCCAGCCTGCTGGCGGAGCGGGCGCGCGGGGAGGCTCACCCGATCTCCGGCAGCTGCGAGGGCGCCGCCGGCGCTGGCCAAGCCGCCGGATCCGTGCGTTTCGTCCTGACCGTCACGGATCGCCGCGGAACGCCGCTACCCGGGCAAACGATCGAAGTCTTGCTGGGCGAAGGCCAGAGTCCCCTGGTGCTGCAGGCCGACGAGCGCGGGCAGGTGGCGCTGGCCCTCGATCCGGGTCGCTACCGCCTGCGCCGCCCCGGCCAGCCGGGCGACGCTCGCGCCCGCTTGACCGTTCGCGAAGGCCTGCGCAGCGTCGAGCTCGAGCTGTGAAGGGCCGATCGGCCCGCTCCGACGCAGCCCGAGGGGAACGCTCCTCAGCCGGTCAATCGATCGCGACGGCCGTGCCGCTGGCCGAGACCATCAGCATGCCGTTGTTGGTGCCCAGGACCTCGTAGTCGATGTCGATGCCGACCACCGCGTTGGCCCCCAGCTCGCCGGCGCGCTGGGCGAGCTCTTCGAGGGCGATTTCGCGGGCCCGCTGCAGCTCGCGCTCGTAGGTCGCCGAGCGACCGCCGACCAGGTCGCGCAAGCCGGCGAACAGGTCCTTGAACAGATTGGCGCCCAGGATCGCCTCCCCGGCGACGATGCCGCAATAGCGCACGATCCGATGGCCTTCGATGGTGGGGGTGGTGGTCATCTGCATGGCGCGATGCTACGCCGCTCCCGCGGCCCCATTGCGTCGATTCCGGGCCCCTGTCCCCGCCCCGCTGCCGCGGACGGCCGGGGCTTGGCGCTCCGAGGGCCGACGGGGGGCCGGCGCGGGACCGCGGAGAGCGGCCCGCGAGCCGCCGTGGCCTGCCCCGCGGCCCGGGCCCGCGCGGATCCCAGCCTCTGCGGCCGCCGGATGGCGGCCCAAAGGCATGCTGACAGGCTGGTGTGGCTGCTCGGGCTTGGCCCGAGTCGATTTTTTCTCAGCCTGTCAGCCGTCGAGCTCGAGCATCACCTGCAGGCGCAGGAAATCCACGTCCTTTACCCGCACCGCGATCGCGTAGCCCTCGCTGAACGAGCGCACGTTGCGGCCGCGGAAGATCTTGAGCGTGGGGCCTTCCTGCACCGTGCGGTCGCCGATCAGCTTGGCCGGCAGGAAGCCGCGCACCCGGAAGCGGGTCAGGCTGATCTCGAGCCCGGCGCGCGATACGCGCAGGATCTTGGCTTCCAGGCGGGCGCCGATGTGCGGCTCCATCAGCTGGCAGACCTTCAGGTCGAACACGGCGGTCTCGGCCATCTCGGCGATGTCGGCCTGGGCCGAGCAATGGCCGGCGACCGCGTTCAAATCCTCGATGAAGGCCTCGGCCTTGAGCTCGGCCTCGGCCTCGGCGCCGCGCGATTCGATGGCCCACAGCCAGCGGTGCACCAACAGGTCCGGATAACGCCGGATCGGCGAGGTGAAGTGCAGATAGGCCTCCCGGGCCAGGCCCCAGTGTTTGGCCACGTCCTGATGGTCCTTGACGGCGTAGTGGGCGCGCTCGACCAGGCCCATGATGCGCTGGATCAGCGCCTCGGCGTTGGGGCGCTTGCGCGCCGCGCGGATCAAGCGGCCGATGTCGCGCCCGGTCAGGCGCTCCTTCTCCGGCACGTGCAAGCCGAATTCGGCGAGCTGTTTGGCGACCGCCGCGACCTCTTCCGGGTCCTTTTCCGGGTGCACCCGGTAGATGGTCGGCAGCCCGCGCCCACGGAACAGATCGCCGACCGCCTGGTTGGCCGCCAGGGCGGTCTCTTCGATCAGCGTCATCGAGAAGTAGCGCGGGGCCTCGTAGATCTCGATTGGCTGGTGCTGCTCGTCGAAGCGCACCTTCTGCTCGCTGCCCTGGATCCGCAGGCTGCCCTTTTGGTCCCGGATCTGCTGCTGCTGGCGCGTCCAGGCCTCGAGCAGCCGCAGGCTGGGCTCGAGGAAGCGGATCGGTTCGGTCTCGGCGTCGGACTCGCCGTCGAGCAGCTTCTGCACCAGGCGGTAGGTGTTGCGCCAGGCGGAGCGGATCACGCTCTTGTGCACCCGTGCGGCCACGCGCCGCCCGGAGCGATCGAACTCCATGTACACGGAGTAGGCCAGCCGCGGCCGGTGGGGCACCAGGGAGCAGAGTCCGTTGGAGAGCGCCTCGGGCAGCATCGGCACGACCTGGTCGGCCAGATACACGCTGGTGCCGCGGGCCAGGGCCTCGTCGTCGAGGGCCGTGCCGGCGCGCACGTAGTGGGCCACGTCGGCGATGTGCACGCCGAGTTCCAGGTGCCCGTTGTCGAGGCGCACCATCTCGATCGCGTCGTCGAAGTCCTTGGCATCCTCGCCATCGATGGTGAAGATCGTGCGCTCGCGCAGATCGGCGCGCCCGGCGTAGTCCTCGGGCCGCGGATCGGGGGGCAGATCCCGGACGTCGCGCTCCACGTCCTCGGGGAACAGGGTGCGCACACGGAACGAGGCCAAGAGCTGCATTTCCTCCGAGCCGTCGTCGCGATACACGGCCGGGCCGTGGGCCATCGGACCGAAGGCCCGCGGCCGCTTGCCGATGCGGTCTTCCGAGCTGCGCTCGGGGCGCGCGGCGTCCTCCAACGCGCGCGAATCGACCGCCTGGCCCTGCTCTTCGAGGGTCCAGCCGCGGCCCGCGGCGGGCTCCTCGGGCAGATCCCGCCCCGAACGCCGAGCCAGGTCCTTGAAGCTGCGGAGCGGACCGGAGCCCGGTTCCGGGTCCGGCTTCGGTTGCTTGGCCATGGGCCCATGCTACGCCGTTCAGCCCACTCGTCGGGCTCCACGGCGAGCGCTTCCCAGCGCTCGCCCCGCCTGTCGCGCCGGTTGGGTGCCCCGCGGTTTCGTCGCCGGGAGCGGCCCGCGAAAGCGTCCGCAGCGGCCTGGCCGCCCGGTGCGCGACGGCTCCCTTTCCGAAGGCC
>JBIKLM010000513.1:0-2980 GCA_044359835.1 Planctomycetota bacterium | reverse complement strand
ACTTCACCTCGAGCTTCGGCGTGGCTACCAACGCGACCAACGGCCAAGCGCCGACGATCGCGGCCCTGAGCGTGCCCTTCTCCGGCACGACCCTGCACCTGGGCCTGCAAGGTGCGGCTGGCGCGAGTTACTTCTACTACCTGACCGATGCCCAGCTGCCGGGCCTCGTGCTGCCGGGCCTGGCCACCCTCAATGTGACCGGCAACATCCTGCTGAACCTGAACGGCTCTCTGGATGGCAGCGGCCGCGCCACGGTCTCCCTGCCGGTCGGCCCCAGCGTTCCCGCTGGCCTGACGGTTTACCAGCAGCTGTTCACCCTGAACGGCCAAGCGGCCCTGCTGGCCGGCTCCTTCGGCTACTCGGTCACCACCCAGTGACCTGATCCGCTCCTGGCCAGGGCGCGCCTGAAGCCGGCGGGTCCTGGCCAGTAGTCAACGCGGCCCAGTGGGCTGGATCGCGTTGTCGCAGGGCATCGGCAGGCGGGTCGACAGACCCGGCTGCCGATCTCCCTTTTCAGGGGCCGCGGCCTCGGCCGCGATCGATCGGTCCACGATCGGCCCGAGCGGAGGCGGCCGACCGGCCGCCCAGGGGAACGGCGCAGTTTTCCCGGCTCGCCGGGCAGTTCGAAGCCGCTGTTCAAAACGCCACGCCCAGGGTTGCCCTGCTTCGTGGAAACCTGCGGCCCTTCGGAGCCCGCGGCCTGCGCCCGGGCGCTTTCAGGACCGTCGACCGGGGACGCCCGAGGATTCCTGCCCGCCGAGGGCCCCGGGAATGAGCCATGGAAGCGGGGGACTCTGCCCAAGGGGGGGGCTTGGGCTGTTCCGAACGCAGCGGTCGATGGGGACTGGCCGCGGCCCAAGCGCGAGCCGCCGAGCCGACCGGCCGACCAGATTCCGCAGCCGCCCTGCGGCGCCCAGACCGGCGGGGCCCGTCGCGCCGCGATGATCGCCGCCCCTGGAGCGTTTCCTTGCACCAATTGCCGGCCGACAGGGCGGCCCGTTCGTCGGCCCGACCGCCCGCGGGCTATCCTCAGGCGTTCCCCTCGACCCGTGCAGGCGACCCGCTACCTCCCCTTTGCTGCCAGGGCCCTGTCCCACGACGGGCCGCCCCTGCACCTGACGCTGTTCGTGACCGGCGTCTGCAACCTGCGCTGCCGGCATTGCTTCCATTGGAAGGAGGTCGCCGCGGGGGTTTCCGGCCCCTCCGCGGAGCAGATCGATCGATTGGCGGCCTCCTGCCAGCGGCTCGGCCCGCTGCTGTGGGTCAGCTTCGGCGGGGGAGAGCCGTTCCTGCGCAAGGATCTGGCGACCCTGGCGCGCAGCTTCGGCAGCCGCGGTCTGCGCCACCTGGCGATCCCCACCAACGGCTTGGTGCCGCGCCAGGACGAGCTGGTCGTCGAGATGGCCCGCTCCAACCCGGAGACTTTCCTGTCCGTCTCGGTGTCCTTCGACGGACCGCCGGCGATCCATGACTCGATCCGGCAGGTGACCGGGGGGCACGGCCGCTCGATGGATGCCGTGCGGCGCCTCAAGGCCCTCAAGCGCGAGCACCCGAACCTGGGCGTCGGCATCCTGATGACGGTCACCCGTGAGAACCAGGACGGCCTGGCCGCGCACCTCGAGGAGCTGGTGCGCGAGCTGGCCCCCGACAACGTCACGATCAATCTGGCCCGCGGCACGGCCCTCGACGAGTCCCTGCTCAGCGTGGACCTGGCGCGCTATCGCGAGGTCGTCGAGAAGAAGCGCGAGCTGATCAACGCCGGGCTGCTGCCCTACTTCGATTTCCCGCTCGCACGCCTGGCTCGGGCCCGCGATGCGGCCATGTACGACCACGTGGAGCGTGTGGCCTCCGGCGATCGCAGCCGGCACCTGCCCTGCACCGCAGGCAAGCTCTCGGCGGTGATCTTCGAGAACGGCGAGGTGCACCCCTGCGAGATCCTCGGCCGGTCCATGGGCAACCTGGCGGCGCACGATTGGGATCTCGCCAGCCTGTGGAAATCCGCCGCCGCCGAGGACCTGCGGACCGAGATCCGCGCCACGCGCTGTGCCTGCACCTGGGAGTGCGCCCAGGCCGACAACGTGCTCTTCAACCCGCGCGCTTGGCCGAGCCTGCTCTCCAAGGCCCTGGGGCGCTGAGCCGGCTGGCCGCAGGTCCGCCCCGTTTGGGGGTGCTGCTGCCCTGCCGCAACGAAGCGGCGGTGCTCGAGCGCCGTCTGCGCAACCTGCTTGCCGACGGTTTTCCCGCCGGCGCCCTGCACACCGTGCTGGTGATCGACGACCACTCGAGCGACGGCACGGCGGAGCTCGCCCGCGAATTGGCCCGGCGGCTGCCGCGGCCGGCGAACGTGTCGCTCGAGCTGTTCGAGAACCCCGGCCCGGCGGGCAAGGCCCAGGCCCTGCGCGCGGGCCTCGAGCGCCTGAGCGCCGTCGACCTGTGGGTGCTCAGCGACGCCGACGTGGTCCAGCGCCCTGGATCGCTGCTCGCCCTGGTGGCGGCCTTCGAGGCCAGCCCGCGCTTGGGGCTGTGCTGCGCAGCCCAGGAATTCGTCCGGGACCTGGCCCCGGATGGACGCTGCCTGGGCGCTGCTGGGGCCGAGCCGGTTCCGGCCTCGGAACGCTACGACCGCTGGACGGCCGCGGTGCGGCGCTTCGAGTCGCGCTGCGGCAAGCTGTTCAGCGTGCACGGACAGCTCTTGGCATGGCGCCGGGCCACCGGCGTGTGGCCGCCGCCGGCGATCGCGGCGGATGACCTGGCCTTGATGCTGGGGGTGCGCGCCGCGGGCTGGCGCACCGAGATGATCCCGGGCGCACGCTTCCTGGAGATCAAGCCCTCCGGGGCGCCCCGCGCCGGCCAGGCCGAGCGCCGGGCGCGGGCCTATTTCCAGGTGCTGCGCTCCGCGCGCAGCCGTGCCTGGGGCTCCTGGCTCGATCGGCTGCAGCTGGCCGCCTACGGCGTCGCTCCGGCCGCAGCGCCCTGGCTG
>JBIKLM010000112.1:0-10799 GCA_044359835.1 Planctomycetota bacterium | reverse complement strand
CCAGCAATACTGGAGCCACCTGCTGTCCTACTCGGACGACCGCGCGGGCGACACCTTCGATCGATTCCAGGCCCGCGCCTCCTACCGCGGCACCAACGAACAGCGCGATCGCATCGGCGCCACCAGCGCCAACGTCCTGCGCGTCGAGGACGACCAAGTGCGCACCCTGGGCTTGGGGCTCGACTGGCAGGTGCTGGTGGCCGACACGCACCGCTTGACCTTCGGCGTGGACCTCGATCAGGACCAGGTCGAGAGCTCGCGCTTCGACACCAACCTGACCACCAGCGCGGTCACCGAGCAGGCCGGGGCCTTCGCGCCCGACTCCGAGTTCGCCACCTACGGCGCCTTCCTGCAGGACGAGATCTTCGCCTTCGAAGCGGTCGACCTGACCGCCGGGGTGCGCTACACCTACGCCGACTTCTCCTTCTCGCCCTTCGACCCGCCGGTCGCAGCGCTGCCCAACGACGTGGGCGGCTCGGGCAACTTCGATGCGCTCACCGCCAGCCTCGCGGCCGGCACCGACATCGACCAGAACTGGCGCCTGACCTCCTCGGTGGCCCAGGGTTTCCGGGCCCCCAACCTGGCCGACCTGGCGCGCAACGCCACCTTCTTCGGCGGCATCGAGCTGCCCAACCCGGACCTCGAGCCCGAGACCTCCCTGACCGGCGAGGTCGGCGTCGAATACCAAAACGCAGAGACCAAAGCCGGCGTGGGCTATTTCTACACGGGCCTCAGCGACGTGATCGGGCGGGTCTTCGATCCCACGGCCACGGCCCTCCTGGGCGAAGACGCCTTCCTGCGCGTCAACCAGGGCCACGCCACGATCCACGGCATCGAGGCCCAGTTCGAGCAGCGCTTCGGTCCGCGCTCGCCCTGGACCACGGATGCGGTGCTGGCCTGGACCGAAGGCCGCCAGTACGACGACACCATCGATCCGGGCACCGGCGAGCAACCCTTCTACGACGTGCCTTTCCGGCGTATCCCGCCGCTGCAGGGCATCCTCGGACTCGAGTACTCGCCTGCGGCCGAGATGCTGGTCGCCCCCGCCGACACCCTGCGCCTGGCGATGCGCTGGGCCCTCGAGCAGGACGACCTGAACCCCGGCGACATCACCGACCAGCGCATCGACCCGAACGGCACGCCGGGCTTCGCCGTCTTCGACTTCGGCTTCGAAGGCCGCCTGGGCCGGCGTCAGGATCTGGGGCGCTGGCGGCTGGTGTTCGAGAACCTGCTCGACCACCAGTACCGCATCCACGGCAGCGGCATCGACGCGCCCGGCTTCGGCGTCCTGCTGGCGATGGAATTCTGGTTCTGATCGGCCTCAGCCCGTCGGATGCCCTCGGGGCCCCCGTCCGGCGGGCTCCGCTAGGCGCGCTTCTCGGGCGCCGCCACAGGCTGGGAAAAAATTGGCGCGCAGCGCCGATCCCAGGCTCTGTGGCCGCCAGAATTCGGCCCAAAGGCATCTGACGGGCTCGTCTGCCTGCTCGGGCGCAGCCCGAGCTGATTTCTTCTCAGCTTGTCAGCGCTGGTCGCCGCGCTCGAGCTCGAAGCGGAAACGGTGCTCGAAGCGCGTGCCGGAGCCGGGCACGAAGCGCCAGCGCTGGATGGCCTCCACGGCCGCCCGGTCGAGCAGGTCGACTCCGGAGGACTCGAGCACCTCGGCGCGCTGCACGCGGCCATCGGCATCGATCAGGGCGGCGACGAGCACCGCGCCCTGCCGGCCAAGCTGGATCGCGCGGGCCGGATAGACCGGTTCGGGGGCTTCGAGCAGCACCGGCTGGCCGGTGCCTCCGCCCGCGCTGCTGGCAGCCGGAGCGGGCGCGCCCTCCGCGGGGGCTGCGCTCGGGGGCTGCGCGGGCTGGGGCGGCTCGGAGGATTCGCCGGGGTGCTCTGCGGGGGCACTGGATCCGGCTCCCGCGGCCGGTGTGGCGGCGGCCTGCTCGCGGGGCGGAGCGACCTCGGCCGAGCGCTCGGGCCGGCCGTAGCGCTCGAGGTCCAGGGGCGGCTGCTGGCCGAGGGGGCTCGGCAGCCAATCGACCTCCGCTTCGAGCTCCGGCGGCGGCGGCTCTTCGGACTCCGCGGGGGCGGCCTCGGGCGGCTCGAGCTCGAGGATCTCGGGGCTCGGCGGCGCGGCTTCGAGGCTGGCCACGGAGGCGCTGGCTTGCTCGCCCAGGGCCAGGCGATAGCGCGCGGGTCCCGTACCGGCCGGGCGCTCCGCGGGGCCCGTGCCCAGCACGCCCGCCAGCATGGCCGCCCCGTGCAGACCCAGGGAGAACACCAGGGCCGAGAGCCGGGCGCGGCGCTGGGCGCGGCCACGCCGCATTCGCCGCAGCTCGCGGGCGCTGGGATCGGGAGGGGGCACGGGCATCGTCGGGGCGGGCGGCGCCGGACCACCTTAGCGGCCGGCGGGGCGATTGGACGATCCAACGGGGCAGCCGGCCGGAGGATCGATCGAGTCCAGGGTGGGGCGGTTCGAGCTGGGGCATCGCCTCGCAAGGTGCTCCCCGGGTTGCACCCAGTCTGGCCGGTCCGCTGCGGCGGCGCGGCAACCGCCAGGGGTCAGCGCGGATCCGCCAGACGGGCCGCTTGGGCTTCGCTCTGCACGCGCTCGGCCAGCCGGTGTGGGTCCAGCTCGAGCAAGCTCGCGTAGGCCGCGCGCCAGGCGGCCCGCTCGGCGGCCAGCTCGCCCTGCCGATTCGCGTCGTCCCCGGATCCTGCCCGGGGGGCCTGGCGCAGGGACAGCCGCGCTTGGCGCTCGGCCAGGGTCTCGAAGCACAGGTTCAGCAGCAGCGCGGTGCCCAGCACGGTCGGGTGCAGCTGATCCGCCTGCAGGAGCTCGTCGGACTCCCCGGGCTCGAAGGACCAGCCCGGCCCCGACAGGGCGCCGTCGTCGTCGAGGGCCAAGGCCAGGTCGGCCAAAGGCACCAAGACCACGTCCTCCCGCTCGCGGGCCCAGGCCGTCGCGCGGCGGTTGGCGGCCTCCAGCGTGGCGGCGCTCGGGCGCAGGCTCTTCGGCAGCATCAACTCGCTGGCCGAGGACATGTCCGGCAGATCGCCCAGCACCAAGGGCGCCGAGAGGCGCGCCCGCAGGCCGTCGATCAGCGCCAGTCCGCGCTCGAAAGCGGCCAGCCGCTGATCCTCCCGTCGATCGCCGTAGACGAACCAGAACAGCAGATCGGGAGCCAGCACCAGGGTCGGCTGGAACTTCGCTGCGGCTTCGATCTGCGTGCGGGCGGCCGGCTCGGCCTGCAGGAACAGCAGATGGTCCGCCAGGTCCAGCCGCTGGCGAGCGCCCGGGTCCGCGCTGCGCTCCGCCGCCGCCAGGAAGTCCGCCAGGGAGCGCTGCTCGCCGGACAGCTCGAGCGCCAGCCCAAACCCATCGGTGACGCTGGCGCCCAGCAGGGCCACGCGCTCGAGCTGCTCGGCGGCCGCGGCGCGGCGGTCCAGCTCGGGCGTGGCCGCAGCGGCGCTGCGGGCATCCATCGGCGGGCGCGGCGGCGAGGCGCAGGCCTGCGCCAAGGCCAGGAGCAGGCTTCCGAGCAGGGCCCGGGGGAGCATCGGGAAGCAAACCGTGTGGATCGACATGCGGGCAGCGTTTTCGATTGCGGTCCAAAGGCACGCGGGCAACCGCGAGGGGCTGAGCGGACCCAGCCCGAGGCGACGATTGCGTCCGTTGGTCAGCACCTTTCGGCTCGCGGCGCGCTGGCCGCCCTGCCGACCCGCTGGACTTCCCGGGAGCCTACGCTGCGCGCACCGCCGCGGCTGCCCTGCGGCGCAATCCCTGCCGATTGAAGCCTGCCGATTGAAGCCTGCCGATTGAAGCCTGCCGATTGAAGCCTGCCGATTGAAGCCCGGCACAGCTCCCCCCCATCGCGCCGCCAGAGCCGGCCCCGTGCAGCCGGCTCCCTGGTCGCCTGTCCAACTCCGAGGTCGGCGCGCAGCGCGGAATTCTTGCTTGCCGGCCAGCAGCCTGGCCCGCAGCGCACAAACAGGCCGCTGCGGCTCGGAGGTCATCCGAGCCGCAAGCCGCAGCGAGCGCTCAACGGTTCTTCTGGTACCAGTCCGCGTTGATCTGCTTGTACTCGGCCCACTTCTCGGGCAGTTCGTTTTCGTCGAAGATCGCCTCCACCGGGCACTCGGGCGCGCAGGCGCCGCAATCGATGCACTCATCGGGGTTGATGTAGAGCATCTTGTGGGTCCCGAAGTCCGCTTCCTTCTTGGTCGGATGGATGCAGTCGACCGGGCAGACCTCCACGCAGGCGGTGTCCTTGGTGCCGATGCAGGGTTCGGCGATGACGTAGGTCATGGCGGGGTGCGGGGTGGGCGCGAGCCGGGGTCGGCGCGCGGTGGGTGCGTTGGTGGGGAGCGGTCGGGGAGGCGCGGCGGGGCCGCAGGACGCCCCGGGGAGGGCCGCTAGGCTCCGATCCCGGGCCGGGGACACCGGCGGGAACGGGGCGGCAGATCCTAGGGCCGCGGCAGGGCATTGCAACGGCGCTGGAGCGCCTCGAGCGGCCAAATCTACCGTTGGCGTGAGGTCTTGAACGGTCCCCTCGCGGGGGCTCGGCGAGCGGGACCGGCGGCGGGAGCGGGGCTCGGGCCAGGCTCAGGGTCGGAGCCGGGCTCAGGAGGCGGGGGAGCGGCGCGGGCCGCACCCGCCGCCATGGAAACCGGGCCGAAGGTTGTTGGGCCGGATTGGGGGGTCGCGGTCGCCGCTGCCGGCGATCTTTGCGGCCGATCGGATGGTCGCGGGGGCGGCCTCCTGGGATCGGGGAGCCCCACGCCGCGCGCCATGGCCGGCCACGGGATCCGCCCCCCCTTCAGCCGCTGCGCTCGATGCACAGGTGCCCGCCGGCGGCCACGCGGGCGCGAAAGCCCGCCGGCAGCCAGGTGGTCGCCGTGTACTCCTCGATGCGCGCGGGGCCGGTCAGGTGGGCCCCCGGTGGCAAGGCCTCGCGCCGCCAGCGCGGCACCGGGCCCCAGGCCCCGGCCGAGTAGGCCCGCGCGTCGCCCAGCCGCGCGCTGTCCGGGGCCGGCCGCGGCGCGGGCTGCTCGAGGCGCGGGCGCGCGGGCCATTCGAGGCCCAGCTCCAGGCCGAGCCCGCACAGCTCGACCTCGGCGCCCTCCAGCCGGTAGCCGTACAGGCGTTCGTGGGCGGCCTCGAAATCGGCGCGCGGGTCGGGGCCCTCGGGCACGTTGAGTTCGTAGCTCTGGCCGCGATAGCGCAGGGCCAGGCTCTGGCGCTCGCGCAGGCGCCCCGCGGCCCGGCCGCCGAGCTCGTTCCAGAGGGCCTGCTCGGCCTCGGCGCGCAGGCCTTCGAAGCGCCCGGCGCGGCGCGCGCCAGGCCAGCGCGCGAGGGGTTCGAACAGCGCCTCCGCGCAGGAGCGCTCGGCCGCGGTGCGCGTCAGCCCCCAGGCGGAGAGCGCGCCGGGCCAGCGCGGGACCACGGCCAGGGGCGCGCCGAGCTCGTCGAGCAGCTCCGCGGCGTGCAGGCCGCCGCCGCCCCCGAAGGCGATCAGCGCCAGGCGCCGCGGGTCGTGCCCGCGCTCGAGGGACATGACCTTGAGGGCGCGGGCCATGGCCGCCCGCGCCGCGCGGATCACCGCCTCGGCGGTGGCCAGGGTCGGCTGGCCCAGGGCGCGGCCCAGGCGCTCGAAGGCCGCCTGCACCCGCTCCAGGTCGAGGCGCACACCGCCGGCCAGGAAGCCCCCTTCGCCGATGTGCCCGAGCAGGGCATGCGCGTCGGTCAAGGTCGGCACCTCGCCCCGGCCGTAGGCCACCGGCCCGGGATCGGCTCCGGCGCTCTCGGGGCCCACGCGCAGCACCCCGCCGGCGTCGACCCGCGCCAGGCTGCCGCCGCCGCAGCCGATGGTGTGGATGTCGAGGCTCGGCACGGCGATCGGTTGCCCGGCCACGCGCGGGTGCTCGACCGCCGCCCGCACGCTGCGGCCGCCGGCCTGGTCTTCGGGGCCCAGCTCGTGGAAGGCCACGTCGGTGCTGGTGCCGCCCAGATCGAAGGACAGCGCCGCGGGCAGCCCCAGGTCCGCGGCCACGGCGCGGGCCCCGATCGCTCCGCCCGCCGGGCCCGAGAGCAGCACGCGCACGGGCTCGCGGGCCGCGCTCTCCGCCGAGAGCCGCCCGCCGCTTTGCTGCAGCAGCCACAGCCGCCGGCCCGCCAGGTGCGCCGCCAAGCCGGACAGGTAGCGCCCCATCAGGGGCGCCACCGCGGCGTTGACCAGCGCGGTCGAAAAACGCTCGAATTCGCGCGGTTCGCGGCACAGATCCGCCGAGCAGGTCAGCGCCAGGCCGGGCCGCGCCAAGGCCCGCGCGATGCGCCGCTCGAGCTCGGGCGCCGCGTAGCTGTGCAGGCAGCAGATCGCCGCGCTCTCGACGCCCGCCTCCGCCAGCCGGCGCGCCAAGCGCTCGATCTCGGCGGGCTCGGGGCCCGGCCCGAGGTCGCTGTTCTGGCCGGGTTGGAAGGGCGCCCGCTCGCCCGCTTCGAAGCGCAATTCCCGCGGCGCCAGCGGCGGCGGCAGGCGCGGCTCGAGGGCGTACAGGTCCGGGCGATCCTGGCGCCCGATCTCGATCAGATCGAGGAATCCGCGCTCGACGATCAGCGCCGTGCGCGCGATGCGCCCGGTGAGCAGCGCGTTCAGCGCCACGGTCGTGCCGTGCACCACCTCGGCGCCGCCGGGCCCCTGGCCGTCGAATTCCGCCAGTCCAGCCCGCACCGCCGCGCCGGGGTCCGCGGGCGTCGAGGGCAACTTGAGCGCGCGCTCGCCGCCCTGCCCGTCGCTCTCGATCAGGTCGGTGAAGGTGCCGCCCGTATCGATGCCGATGGTCTTCATCCGCGGCGCAGTATGCGGCCTGGTGCCGGCGGACGGGCGCGGCCGCAGCCGAGCGGCGCCCGCCCGGTCCGGGGTCGAGGGGGGCGCGGCCGCTGACAGGCTCAGAAAGAATCGACTCGGGCTGCGCCCGAACCGCAAGACCACCCTTTCAGCATGCCTTTTGGCCGCCATCCGGCGGCCACACAGGCTGGCATCGTCGCTGCGCGCCGATTTTTTCCCAGCCTCTGAGACGTCGGCGGGCATCCGGGTCCCCGGCGACGCGGCTCCCTGCGGCGATCCGGCGCGGCCCGCTGGCGGGCTGCCGCCGGCCGCGGCGAGCCGCTAGGCGCTGGCCGGGGCCTGGGCTACCTTCTGCCCATGCCCCTGCCCGCCGCCTGGCTCGGCTTCCATGCGCCCGACGGGGTCGGCTGGGCCTATCTGCTCGGCAGTTACCTGCTCGGCGCCGTGCCCTTCAGCTTCCTGCTGGTGCGCCTGATCAAGGGCATCGACCTGCGCACGGTCGGCAGCGGCAACATCGGCGCGACCAACGCCATGCGCGTGCTCGGGCGGCCCCTGGGCCTGCTGGCCTTCGCCCTCGATTGCCTCAAGGGCTTCGCGCCGACCGCCCTGGCCGGCCTGTGCGCGGCTCCGCAGCAGGCCAGCTCCCTGGCGGTCTTGGCCGGCGCCGCGGCCGTGCTCGGCCACGTCTTCCCGGTCTACCTCGGCTTCCGCGGCGGCAAAGCGGTCGCCACGGGCTGCGGCGCGATCCTGGGCCTCGACTGGGCCGTTTTCGTGGGCGGCGGGCTGGTCTGGCTGCTGCTGCTCTGGCTCGGGCGCATGGTCAGCCTGGCCTCCCTAGGCATGTGCGCCGCCTTCGTCGGCGTGGCGCTCCTGCGGCGCGAGGGCGCCGGCTACGGCAGCGAGGTGGCCGTGGGCTGCGCCGGGCTGTTCCTGCTCGTGCTCGTGCGCCATCGCGCCAACATCGGCCGCATCCTGCGCGGCGAGGAGCCCAAGGTGGGGCGGCGCCGCGCTTCGGCGGCCGCGGCCACCGAATGAATCATGCCCGAATCCGCACTCGATGTCCTGGTGATCGGCGACGGGGGCTTCGGCACCTGTCTGGCCCTGTTGCTCTCCCGCGCCGGCCATCGCGTGCGCCAGTGGAGCGCCTTTCCCGAGCGCGCCGAGGAGCTGCGCCGCGAGCGCGAGAATCGCCGCTATCTGCCCGGTGTGCGCCTGCCGGACACGCTGCAATTCCTGGCCGACCCCTTCGAGGCGGCGCGGGGCATCGACCTGGCCCTGTCGGTCGTGCCGACCCAGTACCTGCGGTCCGTGGCGCGCCGCTTCGAGGACGCGCTCGACGGCCGCGTGCCGCTGATCAGCGCCACCAAGGGGCTCGAGATCGAGACCTTCAAGCGGCCCAGCCAGATCCTCGAGGAGACCCTCGGCGAGCGCCCCCTGGCGGTGCTGTCGGGGCCGAGCCACGCCGAGGAGGTGGCCCGCGGCCTGCCGGCCTCCGTGGTGGTGGCGAGCCGCGACGCGGCCTTCGCGGAGCGCGCCCAGACCCTGCTGTCGGGCGAGACCTTCCGCGTCTACTCCTCCAGCGACCCCAAGGGCGTCGAGCTGGCGGGCGCGCTCAAGAATGTGATCGCGATCGCCGCCGGGATCTCCGACGGCCTGGGGCTCGGCGACAACGCCAAGGCGGCCCTGCTGACCCGCGGCATGGTCGAGATGGCGCGCTACGGCGCTTTCGAAGGCTGCCAGCCGGAAACCTTTTTCGGCCTGGCCGGCTTCGGCGACCTGGTCACCACCTGCTGCTCGAAGCACTCGCGCAATCGCGCCGTCGGCGAGCGCATCGGGCGCGGCGAGAGCCTCGAGCAGATCCTCTCCGGCATGCTGATGGTCGCCGAAGGCGTCAGCACGACGCGGGCCCTGTTCGGGCCGGAGTCTGAAGCGCGCTCGGTGTCCCTGCCGATCGCCAGCCAGGTGCACGCGGTGCTGTTCGAAGGCAAGGACCCGCGCCAGGCGGTGGGCGAGCTGATGCGGCGCAGCCCGGCCAGCGAGATGCAGGGGCTCGGCCGCGGCAAGAGCGCGGACTGAACCCGGTCCCGGGGCCGCGCTGCCCGCGACGGCCGTACCCGGCCCGGGTGGGGTCGGCGCTCCGGAGCCGTCCGCAATCGAGGCCCCGCGACCGCTGCCCGGGGATGCGCCCGGGACCCGCGCGCGGATTCTCGGCCGGCCCGCGGTTCCCCCGGGCCAGGCCGGGCCGGATGATGACCGCCTCTGCCGGCCGCTCCCCTCCGCATGGATCCCACACTCCGATTCTTCGCCCTGCTGCTGGCCACCGTGGCCGTCTTGATCGCCACGGTGATCACGGGCCTGAAGCGCCGCCGCGGGCTGCACTTCGCCTGCGTGGGCACCGCGGTGGCGCTGCTGGCGGGCTCGATCTGGGCCGCCCGGCTGCTGGGCGACCATTACGACCTCGAGAGCGCCGGCTGGATCACGCCCCTGCACCTCGGTCTGGCCAAGCTGACCACCGCGCTCTACCTGCTCCCGCTGCTGACCGGTGTCTTGACCCTGCGCAATCCGGTGCACCGGCCGCGCCACCGCCTGGCCGCCTTCCTGGTGCTCGGCTTGACCCTGCTCACCACCGCGACCGGCGCCTGGATGCTCCTGGCGGCCCGGCCCCTGCCCTGACCGCTTCCGGCGCCGCCCCGGGGGCCCCGGAATCCGCTTGGGCCGGGCGGGCCGCGGGAGCGCTGCCCGAATTCGATTCTCCGGGCAGGCGTCGCGGCTCGGGCGCAGCTGGGGCCGAGGGTCCCTGGCTCCTCAACCAGCCGGCCCGCCCGGCTGGGCCATCAGCCAGGGCCAGATCAACAGGCTCAGGTTGGCCAGCAGCGGCACCCCGGCCAGCACGATCCAGAGGGCGTTGCCCCGCAGGGTGAACAGGGCCACCAGGGTGCCCGCCAGGGCGAAGGCCGAGGCCAGGCTGCTGACCAGGGCGAAACTCGGCACCAGGTCGGGCACGAAACGCATCAAGACCACGTCGAGCCAGTAGCAGCCCCAGGCCAGGCTGGCCAGGCACATGGAGAGCATCCAGGTGCGATGGCGCCGGCGGGCGTTGGCCCGGGTGGCGCGCAGGGAGCGGTGGAGGCGGGGCATGCGTGGACCTAGACCGGCGCCGGTCCGAAGTCGAGCCAAATTATCCGGCCGGTCGGCCGCGGCCGGCCCCCAAGAAACCCGCTTTGGTTTGACGCCCCCCGGGCCGGGCGCCTATAACCTCGCCTCCCCGGTCGGGGCGTGGCGCAGCCTGGCTAGCGCGCTGCAATGGGGTTGCAGAGGTCGGAGGTTCAAATCCTCTCGCCCCGACCACTTCTTCGGGCGGTTTCGAGCCCCGCGTTGCTGCTCGGATCCCCGGGATCGGGAAAGGGCAGTCGGGGGGGCCCGGGCGAAACGTGGGCTCACGACTCCGAGGCCCGGGCCCGCCTCCGGCAAACGGCAGTCTTGGGGTTCTTGGAGGCCTTGTCGGGGCTCCCCGACCGCCTGAGAAAGAATCGACTCGGGCAACGCCCGAGCAGTCAGACCAGGCCGTCAGCTGCCCTTTGGGCCGCCATCCGGCGGCCGCAGAGGCTGGGATCGACGCTGCGCGCCGATTTTCTCCCAGCCTCTGACCGGCTGAGAATCAATCGACTCGGGCTGCGCCCGAGCAGACAGACCAGCCTGTCAGCATGCCTTTGGGCCGCCATCCGGCGGCTGCAGAGGCTGGGATCGGCGCTGCGCGCCGATTTTTTTCCCCCCGCCTCTGAGCGAGTGGAGCGGAGGTGCCCCGGTCGCTTTTTGCCCTCCCGCGGACCCGGGAGCTCGAACCGGGCTGCGCCGGCCGACCGCGCGGGGAGGGGGGAGGCTCCGTGAGGCACCGCTGCAGCCCGACCTGTCACCGGGAACTGCGACCTCTTTTTTTGCTTGCAAAACGCAAGC
>JBIKLM010000511.1:0-2984 GCA_044359835.1 Planctomycetota bacterium | reverse complement strand
GGCCTCCGCGCTCCTCGCTCCCGAAGCCATCCGCGCCAGCCGGCCCCGCAGCCCGCTCCACAGCCTCCGCGGGCGCACCCTGCGGATCCGCTTCATCGACCTGCATCGCGACCTGCCCCAAACCCCCAACCGCATCGACTCCACCCTGCGCGACTCGCGCTGATCCCCCCCGGCCGATTCCCGCTGCCCGCCGCGCCATTCGCTGCCGAGCGCACCCCCGCGGGCCTCCGCGCTCCTCGCTCCCGAAGCCATCCGCGCCAGCCGGCCCCGCAGCCCGCTCCACAGCCTCCGCGGGCGCACCCAGCGGATCCGCTTCATCGACCTGCATCGCGACCTGCCCCAAACCCCCAACCGCATCGACTCCACCCTGCGCGCCCCGCGCTGAAACCCGCCGGCCGATTCCGGCTGGACGCCGCGCCGTTCGCTGCCGAGCACACCCACACGGGCGGATGGATCGGGGCAGGGAGAAGGACCCGGCGGTGCCCCGCCCACCGCGGGCTGCCCCAGGCGCCCGGACCCACCCCGGGCAGGGACCGCTCGCCGGCCTGGGCGCCTCCCGGGCTGGGGCCGGGCGAGGCCCCGCGCCATCCGGACCCCGGATCGGCCCCCAGCACCCCCAGGAAAGCCCCGGGTCCCGGGCCGGTTGCGGTTCTCGGCGGCGTGGCCCTAGAGTTCAGGCAGCGGCGTCCGACCCGGACGCGCTCCCCGCGACTTGTCCGATCCTTCCCCGCGCGCCGCCCCGGCCGGCCCCGCCGCCCGCCCCCCGATGAGCCAATCCCGGCGCGACCGCGCCCTGCTCGTGCTGCGCCTCGAGGCCTCGGCGATCCAAAACCTCGAGCCGCGCCTCGGCGCCTCCTTCGACCGCGCCATCGACCTGATCCTGGCCTGCACCGGCATGGTCGTCGTGACCGGCATGGGCAAGGCCGGCCTGGTGGGCCAGAAGATCTCCGCGACCCTGGCCTCGACCGGCACGCCCAGCCTGTTCCTGCACCCCGGCGAGGCCCTGCACGGCGACCTGGGCCGCCTGCGCCGCCAGGACCTGCTGCTGGCGCTCTCCAACTCGGGCGAAACCGCAGAGCTCAAAGCCCTGATCCCCGCCGCCCGCCGCCTGGGCACGCCCCTGATCGCCCTGACCGAGAGCGCCGCCTCGACCCTCGGCCGCCACGCCGACTGCGTGCTCGAGCTCGGCCCCCTGCCCGAAGCCTGCCCCCTCGGCCTCGCGCCCACCGCCTCCACCAGCGCCATGCTGGCCCTCGGCGACGCCCTGGCCATGGTCGTGCTCGAAGAGCGCGGCTTCTCCAAGGAAGACTACGCGCGCTTCCACCCCGCCGGCTCCCTGGGCCGCCGCCTGATGCAGGTGGGCGAGCTGATGCGCCGCGGCCACGAGCTGCCCCTCTGCCCCGACACCGCCACGGTCCTCGAAGTCCTCGAGGTCATGACCCGCACCCCCGGCCGCCCCGGCGCCGCGCTCCTGACCGACCCCACCGGCCGCCTCTCCGGCATCTTCACCGACGGCGACCTGCGCCGCACCATCGCCCGCGCCACCGGCCCCTTCCAAGCCGAACCGATCGCCGCCCACATGGGCCGCCACCCCAAAACCATCCCCCCCACCGCCCTCGCCGAGGACGCCATGCGCCTCCTCCGCGACCACAAAATCGACCAACTCGCCGTCGTCGACCCCACCCACCACCCCATCGGCCTGCTCGACATCCAAGACGTCCTGGACCTCAAGCCCTGACCGGGACCGCCGGCCCCGAGCGCTCCCGCGGCTCCCCGAACCAGGCGGCAACTACCCTGACACCGGGGGGCTGGTTCTCGAGATCCAGTGCGGCTTCGACGAGCTGACGCTGCGGCGGGTGCTGGGGGTGCTTGGGTCATGCTGAGCTTCCCGCCGTCTTCTCTGGTGCGAGTCTTCATCGGCCGTGAACCGATCGACATGCGCAAAGGAGTCGATGGGCTGGTCGGTCTGGTCATCGGCCAAGTCCAAGTGACCCGCAATCTGGGCACCTGTTCGTCTTCTTCAACCGCGGCAAGGACCGCATGAAGGCCTTGATCTGGGATCGCTATGGCTATTGGATGCTGGTGAGGCGTCTGGAGCACGGACGATTCCAGGTCTTCGATGGAGTCGGTTGTGCCCGTGGTGCTTTCGAGATCACCAGTACCGAGCTGGCCTTGCTCCTCGATGGCATCGACCTGGGGGGAGTACGTCGAGGCCTCTCGACTGAGGAGCTCAAGCAGCACCCTTGACCTGCGGCGTGGTAGCGTTGCTTTTGAGGCAGCCGCCGGAAACCGGTCCAGCTTGACCTGGAGTCTTCAAGTAGATGACCCGCGGGGTTGGCGTCGCTCAAGCTGCCCATAGGGGCCTAAGCGCGCGATGGACCAAGGGATGGACAATCGGGCGGGATATCCCCGGGTCGAGCAGGTCGAGGTTTGCTCGTGCTGGACGGATGGCCTGTCGCTGACCACCCGAACTGGGACGGAGTCGTAACTCCGGTGCTGGGGCAGCCCCAAATCGAGCGCAGGAGGGTGGATCCGCTTACCGGATCAGCCCTGGACTCGGCGAAGCTGCACCCGTCCATGGTTTCCCCGTCCGTGGGGAGCAATTCGGCCGGCATTCGGATAGATGCGCTTGGGCTGCGGTCCCACAGGGTCGACGATCGGTGTGTTAGCCTCTTGGGGGTATGTCTGAGAACTTAGACACGAAGGGCGCGGCGGACGGACGCGTGATCGGCCGGTATCGGTTGTTGCAGAAGCTCGGGGAGGGTGGCTTCGGCACGGTTTGGCAGGCGGAACAGCGCGAGCCCGTGGTTAGGAGGGTGGCACTCAAACTGCTGCATCGGGACATGGAATCGCGGGAGATCGTGGCGCGTTTCGAGGCGGAGCGGCAGGCGCTCGCGCTGATGGACCATCCGGGCATCGCGCGGGTCTTCGACGGCGGTGTCACGGAGAGCGGCAGCCCGTACTTCGTGATGGAGCTGGTGCGC
>JBIKLM010000111.1:0-10839 GCA_044359835.1 Planctomycetota bacterium | reverse complement strand
CCGCCGCCGGCGGGTCGAGCGCGCGCGCCGGGCCGCGCTGGCCGTGGTTTTGTGCGGCGCGGGCCTGTACGGGGCCCTGGCGCTGCGCGGGGCCCCCAGCCGGATGCCGCGCGATCTGCCCCGCGCCCAGCCGGAGGCCTCCCTGGCGGCGGCGCCTCGCACGCCCGGGTCGGCGGCGGGCGGTGAGGAGCGGGAAACCGATCTCGGCAGCCCCGTGGAACCGGGGGCCGAGGGGACTTCGGCGGCTCGATCGGAACCCGCTCCTGCGGGCGCGCTCGACGCCGCTCCGAACGCCGCGGTCGCTGGAGCCGGTGAGTCCTTGGGGGCCGCCGGCACAGCGGCCCTCGACCGCGGCGCTGAACTCGCCCACTCGCCCGGCGCGGACCCCGCCGGCCGCGCCGCCCCGAGCGCCGCTCTGACCATAGGCTCCGATCCGCTGGCCGCCGGCGCTGAGCCGCGGGCCTGGGGCGCCCTGGGCCAGGCTTGGCAGCGGCTGGCCGCAGCCAGCGGGGCGCCGGGGGGCTCGGAAGCGGAGCTGCTGGCCTGGCTGGAGAACGCGCCGCCCCTGGCGCCCGAGATCCGCCGCGCGCTGCGCGCCGTTCGCAGCTCCGAGAGCCCCGCCCGCTTGGATGCGAGCATCGCAGCCGCCCTCGCCGACACCCGCCGGCCCCTCGACCAGCGCCTCGGCGCGCTGCTGTGGATCGGCCAGCAGCAGAGCCGCAGCGCCGCCGCGTTGCTGCTCGAGACCTCGCGGCGCGGCGACCTGCTCGGCGCCCTGGCGCTGCGCTGCCTGGCGGCCGATCCCGCGGCGGGCCCGGAGCTCGTGCGCGCCCTGGCCGATCCAGAGCGCGCGGCCTTGGCGGCCGCGGCCCTCGCGGAGTGGCCCGAGCCGCGCGCCGCGAGCGCCCTGGAGCGCGCTTGGCAGCAGGCGCTGGCGGCCGAGCCGCCCTGGTCCGAAGCGGCCCTGGGGGCCTTGGCGGCTCGCCTTCTGGAGCGCGGTCCCGGCTCGTTGGCGGCCCTGCTGGCGCCCCTCGAGAACTCCGAAGTCCCGCTGCCAGGAGCCGCGGCGGCCGTGGCTCAGGCGTTGCGCGGTCGGCCGGCCGCGGCGCAGGCCGCCCTGATCGACGCCCTGGCCCGGGCGATCGCGGAGCGTCACAGCGCCGCCGCCCTGGCGCTGCTCGCGTCCCTGCCCGAGCCCGCGGCCCTGCTGGCCTTGCTCGAGCTCGAGCAGCTCGGTCGCGGCCGGAGCGCGGCCCTCGAGCGCTCCCTGCGCAGCGCTCCCGTGGCTTCCGCGGCGGTCTGGGCGGCCGCGGCGCGCCTGCCCCTGAGCCGTGGCGAAGCCGAGCTGCTGCTCGATCGCGCGCTGCTGCGCGGGGCACCGGCCCTGGCCTTGGCGCCGCTGCTCGCGCGCGTCGAACTGCCGCGCGATGGCCGCCTGTGGCTGGTGCAGGCGATCGCCGATTCCGGTGACGCGGCCTCGGCCGGCGAGCTGCTCGAGGCCTGCCTGCGCTTGCCGATCGGCGAGGAGCGCCTGGTGGCCGCCGCGCTGCTGGCCGCGGCGCGCCACCTGGGCAGCGGGCCGGTCGAGCAGCGCCTGTCCGGCTTGCTGCCCGCGGATCTGGTCTCGCGATTGGCCGAAACCCTGCGGCGCGAGCGCGATTCCACGCGCCCCGCGCGGCTGGCCGAATGGCTGCGCCCGCGGCTGCCGCTGGCGCTGGCGAGCGCGCCTCCCGATGGCTGAACGAGCCGCCCCGCCGGCCGCGAGGCCCGCGGATTCTCCGGCCGCTTCCGCCGCGCACCGCACCACGAACCCCAGCGTTCCTCCGGCCCCGCTCTGCGGCGCTCCCGCTGGCCCTGCTTTCGCTCCGACCCTCGACCCCGTTCCAAGACCGCCATGACGCCGCTTGCCACCCTGCTGCTGTGTTCCCTTCCGATCCAAGGCGAGGAGTCCACGCGCCGCTACGACCTGGGCTCCTTGATGAGCCTCTACACCACGCTGCCCGAGGGCTTTCCCTTGGCGCAGAGCCACGTGCTCGAGTTCGGCGATCGCTACAGCGGCAGCGGCCAGCGCCTGCGAATCGATCCCAGCGCCTGGCTCGAGCTGGTGCAGATGCTGGTGGGCGACCAGAACGGGACCGCCATCGACTGGAGCGGCCTCGAGCAGCTGCCGCCCAGCTTCGGGCTGCGCGCGGACGAGGCCGTGCACGCCAGCGTGGCCCAGTTCCTGGGCCACCTGGAGCGCGAGCTCTGCGCTCGCACGCGGGTCGAGATCGCAGCCATCGAGCTCGAGCCGGATGCGCCCGTCAGCCCCGCTTGGCTGCCCTCGGCCGAGGCTGCCGCGCGCATCGAGGCCGCCCGCGGGAGCGGCCATCTGGTCGGTCTGTGGAACCTCTGGGCGCGGCCCGGAGCTGCCGGAGAGGTCTTCGAGAACCGCACGCGCGAGCTGATCGTAAGCCCGGCCGTGCAAATCGCCACCAACGCCTGGGCGCTCGACAACCGCACCGGCAGCGTGCACGAGGGCATCGACATCCGCGCCCACGCGGCTTCCCTGCCAGGCGGGCTGCGCCTGCAGATCGCCTTCGAGCAGCGGCGAGCCCTGGCCCCGGTTGCCGAACGGCACCTGAAAGTGAGCGGCCTGATGGGCGGCGATGAACAGGGCATGATCGACGTCGAACGACCGGCGCTCATGCAATCCCAGCCGGTGGTCAGCTTCGGATTCCAGCTGGGCCTCGATCTCGCCAGCGGCCAGGCGGCGCTGGTCGAAGCGCGCTGGGAGAGCGCCGATCCGCAGCTCGGCAGCGCACGCTGGCTGTACGTGATCCAGGCCCAGGGCGGCGCCTCCTCGAGCTTGATCCAGGTGCCCTTCGGACCTGCGGTCGGCGCCGGTCAGGACGCTTCCAACCCGCATTTCCTGCTGCTGGCGGCACCGGCCGGCCTGCAGGCCCCGCGCTGGCCCGCCCTGCCCGATCCGCAGCGCACCCGCCTGGGTCTCGCCGATCCGGGCAATTCCACGCCCGGCTGGGTGCCGGCTCCGTTCGAGTCGCCCGAGGGCATCCTGCAGGCGATCGAAGGCGTCGAGCCGGTGCTGTTCCAGACCCGCTACCTGGCCGGCTGGGTGATCGGGCTCTATCCGGGGCAGCCCGGGGACGAGTATCCGCGCATCCTCGAGCGCCTGGAGGTCAACCACCGGCTGGCGCCCGCCGGGCGAGGCAGCCTCAGCCTGGCGCCGCGCCCCGGCGAGCGCCTCGACCTGCTGCTGCCGCTCAGCCTGGGCCGTCCGGCCCTGGCCTACCTGCTGGGCTGCGATCTGGTGGTCGACGACGACCAAGCCCAAGTTGCCACCGGCGCCGCGGTCAGCTATCCCGAGGTGCATCCGGCCCTGCGGGGCGTGATCGCCTTGCTCGAGCCCATCGCCCACGGCGAAGCGGGTCTGGCCCTCTCCGGCCGCGTGTACGGGACCTGGCTGGACGGCGCGCCGCGGGAAGCTCGGATCAGCGAAAAGACCTGGATCGACGTGGCGCCGGTGAGCCTCTTCGACTGGCCGCTGGAAGGCCGCGAGGCCTCCCGCAGCCTCGGCCAGACGCTCGGCTCGCCGATCGGCCGAGGTCCCAGCGGCAGCGCCCAGATCCGCTTTTGAGGGCGGGCGCGACCCCGAAAAAACCCGAGAGCGCGGGCCTCCCTGGGTCTAGACCCCCGAATTCGAGCTTTTTTCCCTGGCCTCGGGGGGCACCAATCCCTAAATAACCCTCGTTGCGCAGCACCTCCGGCCTCGGCCGGAGGTGGGCTGCCCTCGAATCCGACGCACGTATCGGGGTCTCGGCGACGGTCGCCGAGGCCCCGATCGTCGTTTCCGGGGCCTCGGCGGCCGTCAGGGCAGCGCCTGCAAACGCTCCGCCAGGGCCGAATAGCGCTCCGCCTGGCGCGCGTTCGACACGGCCAATTCCAAGGCGCGCTGCTGGCCCACCAGCACGCACAGGCGCTTGGCGCGCGTCACCGCGGTGTAGAGCAGGTGTCGCTGCAGCATCAGCGCATGGCTCGTGACCAGCGGCAGCACCACCGCCGGGTACTCGCCGCCCTGGCTCCTGTGCACGGTGATGGCGAAGGCCGGGGTCAGGTCGGCCAGCTCGGCTTCGCCGTAGAACAGCGTGCGATCGGGGAAGCGCACCTCCAGGCCCTTGGGCGCGTCGACGATGCGCACCACGCGGCCCATGTCGCCGTTGAACACGTCGCGGTCGTAGTCGTTGCGCGTGTGCAGCACGCGCTCGCCCACGCGCCAGGCCCGCCCGCGCAGCAGCGTCGGCTGATCGTCCAGCAGGCCCTTGCGCTGGGGCAGCTTGGCGCGCAAGAGCTCGTTCAGGTTGTCGACGCCGCAGGCCCCGCGGTACATCGGCGCCAGCACCTGCACCTCTTCGAGCCAATCCAGCCCGAAGGTGCGCGGGATGCGCTCGGTGACCACCTCGATCAGCCGCTCGGCGGCGGCCTGGTCCCCGTCGGCGCGGAAGAAGTAGAAGTCGGACAGGCCGGTTTCCTGGGCGCTCGGGAACTGCGGCAGGCGTCCCTCGAGGATGCGATGGCTGTTCCAGACGATGCGGCTTTGCTCGGACTGCCGGAAGATGTGGTTCAAGCGCCAGACCGGCAAGCGCTGGCTGGCGAGCAGGTCGCTGAGCACGTTGCCGGGCGCGACCGAGGGCAGCTGGTTCGGGTCGCCGATCAGCAGGAGCCGCGTCGGCGAGCGCACCGCGCCCACCAGGTGGTAGGCCAGGCTCACGTCCAGCATCGAAACCTCGTCGACGACCACCAGATCGGCCTCCAAGGGCCGCTCTGGGCCGTGGGCGAAGCCGCGCACCTTGGGGTCGTAACCGAGCAGGCGATGCAGGGTGCTGGCCTCGTAGCCCGTGGCCTCCGCCAGGCGTTTTGCGGCCCGTCCGGTGGGGGAGGCCAGGGCCACGCGCGCCCCGTGGCGGCGCGCCAGCTCGACCACCCAGCGCATCACGGTGGTCTTGCCCACGCCTGGACCGCCGGTCAGGAGGCCGATCGGCTCGCGCGAGAGGCCCAACACCGCCGAGCGCTGATCGGGGTGTAGCTCGACGCCGAAGCGCTGCTCGAGGTCGTCCACGTCGCGCTCGTTGGCCCAGGGCTCCACGCGCCCGGCCGCCAGCAGCTCACCGACCCGCGCCGCCAGGCCGACCTCGCTCACGTAGGTGGCCGGCGTCCAGGCGCGCAGGAGCGGCAGCAGTTCGGCGCGCGCGCTCTCGCGCTCGCCCCCGCCTTCGCTGTCCAGCAGCGCCTGGTCCATGCGCCGCAGACCCTCGAGGGCCTCCAGCAGCTCGGCGTCGGAAAGCTCCACGTCGAGCAGCTGGCGCGCTTCCTCGAACAGGCGCTCGACCGGCAGGTAGCAGTGCCCGCCCTGGGCCAAGGCCTGGCGCAGCGCGTGCGACAGGGCTGCGCGCCGCCGCTCGAGGCCGTTGCGCGGGAAACCGAGCTGCAGCGCGGCGCGGTCCGCGGTCTGGAAGCCAATGCCGTCGATCGAGATGGACAGCACGTAGGGATCGGCGCTGATGCGCTCTTGCGCCGAGCGCCCGAAGCGTTCGATCACCGCCTGCACCTGCCAGGGGCCGAGGCCCAGGCTCAGCAGGAAGGCATGCTGCTCGTGGTTGCCGAACTCCTCCTGCACGATGCGCACCAGGTTCCCGCGCACGCTCTCGCTCAGTCCCTGGATGCCGCGCAGGCACTCCGGCTCGTCGCGGATGCGCTGCAGCGCGCCGGCCCCCAGGCTGGCCACGATGCGCTTGGCCAGCACCTCGCCGATTCCCGGGAAGGTCGGCGAAGACAGATAGCGCTCGATCGCCGCCGGGTCGCTGGGCGCGCGGGCCTCCAGGCGCTGGAACTCGAACTGCTGGCCGTGGGTCTTGTGCTGCCCCCAGCGGCCCCACAGGCGCACCGACAGGCCCTCGGAGGGTTTGGGGCTGCGCCCCACGGCCGTGACCAGCGTCGGAAACCAGGGCGCCGCCGGGTTCGGGGCCTCCGGCACCGGACCCTCCGGGGCCAGGCGCAGGACCGTGTAGAGCGAATCCTCGGAGTGGAAGGTGACCCGCTCGATGGTGCCGAGCAGCTCGATCGGCTCGTCCCCTGCGGCCCCCCCCGGGGAGCTGGCGGGGCGGGGGGGCGGCTGGGGCGGGGGCATGGCGGCCGGGTCCGGCGCGGGGTCCAGGCCCCGCCCGGGGGCAGGATAAGGCGCGGGGAGGCCGCCCCAGACCCCTTCCCGCGGCCCGGGCGCCGGCCGCCCCGGACGCCGCCCCGCCTCCGGGCTTGCGCCGCCCCCCGCCGATCCGAATACTGCTCCGCCCACCTCGGTGCGCTCGGCCCGCCGGTCGAGCCCCCCCCCGGTTCCCGCCCCTCCAACGCTCGAGATCGCGCCCGCGCTCCGCAATAGCCCCGTCCGCTTCATGACCATCAAGGTTCAGGTCCGCGCCAACGAGTCCCTGGAAGCCGCCCTGCGTCGCTTCAAGCGTCAGTGCAATTACGGCGGCGTGTTCCGCCTGGCCAAGGCCAGCACCTGGCACGAGAAGAGCTCGGAGAAGCGCCGCCGCGAGCGCCGCGAGCGCATCCGCATCATCCAGAAGGCCACGCGCCGCTCCCAGCGCCGCGCCGGTGGCCGCGCGTCGATGCGCCGGACCTGATCGGGGCTCGCCCCGCAGCGGGCTCGGCGCCTCGCGAGAGGAGGCGCCCGAGACGGGACCGGGGCGACCAAAGTTTTTTTCCGAGCGCCAAGGGCAGCTTGGGGTCCCGGGGGGCACGGCTTCCGGGATTTGGGGTTTCGAGCCGCGCCGTGGTGTGCGCGGCCGGCCTGGCCAGCGGACAAGCCGGGGCCAGCGGCAGACGGCGAGTGGGGCCGACGGAATGGGAGCGCGGGGACTCGGGTGCGGCCGGACAGCGCCTCGGCGCGGGCCGCTAAGGTAGGCCCGGAGCGCCCAGCGGCGCTCGCCCCTCCCCATGCGCCTGTTTCCCCGCGAACGCGATCTCTCCGAGCCCCTGGAGGCGGTCGAGCTGACGGTGCGCGGGTCGGATCTGCAGCTGCCCCCGGAAGAGGTGCATGTGCGTCTGGACGCGTTCCTGCAGCGCTTCCTGTCCTGGCGCTCGCGCACCTCGATCCAGCGGCTGATCAAGGAGGGTTTCGTCTGGCTCGACCCCTCGGATCCGGCGCACCCAAGCGGCGTCGGCCGCTACGCCCCCGAACTGCGCCCGGGGCGCCGGCTGCTGCACGGCTCGCGCCTCAAGGTGGTGATCCCCGAGCCCCTGCGCGTGCAGCGCGCCAGCGCGGCGGCCAGCGACCTGACCGTGCTCTACGAGGACGACTGGATCACCGCCGTCGACAAACCGCCGCTCTTGCCCGTGCATCCCTCCGGGCGGCACCTCTCCGACACCCTGATCCAGCGCGTCCACGCGCGCTACGGCGAAGAGGCCCAGGCGCGCGAATTCCGCACGAAACTGTGCCACCGGCTCGACCGCGAGACCTCCGGTTTGGTGCTGCTAGCGCGCGAACCCGCGGTGCACACGGCCTTGATGCAGGCTTTCGAGCATCGCCGCATCGACAAGGAATACCTGGCGATCTGCTGGAATCAACCCGAGGCCGACGAGGGCCTGATCGACGTGCCGATCGGCTCGGCGCGGGGCAGCGAGGTGCGCATCAAGATGGCCTGCACACCGGATGGCCAGGAGGCCGAGACCCGCTGGCGCGTGGTCGAGCGCTTGCCCGGCGCCTGCTTGATCGCCGCCAGCCCGAAGACCGGCCGCCAGCACCAGATCCGCGTGCACCTCTCGTCGATCGGCCTGCCGCTGGTGGGCGACAAGCTCTACAACGAGGACGAAGGCCGTTTCCTGCGCGGGGCCAGCGGCGAATTGACCGCCGAGGATCTGGCCGCCTTGCAGCTGCCGCGCCACGCGCTGCACAACCATTTCCTCGGTTTCGAGCATCCCGTGCTCGGCGAGCGCGTCGAGATCCGCAGCGAGCTGCCGGCCGACCTGGCCGCCTGCCTGGAGCGCCTGCGTCTGCGCTGACGGGCGCCGGTTCTCGCCGGGCTGCGGGCGCAGCGGCAACCTCCCGGGGTCGTGCCGGCGCGCCGCCTCAAGGCCCGCGGGCGGGCCGGTCGGTCCAGCGCTCGAGCCCCAGCAGCACGAGCAGGGCGCCGAATACGGCCAGGGGACCCTCCAGCAGGAAGCGCGCGGCCAGAGCCAAAAGCGCCAGCAGCACGCCGGCGGCGATCAGCGGGCCCGCCAGGCTCTCCGTGCCGCCGATCCGCTCGATCGGCAGCGACAGGGGCAGGTCGGCGACCGTGCGCGGGTAGAGCAGCCGCAGGCAGAGCAGCGCCGCGAAGAAGCCGAGCGGGCCGAGGCTCAGGGCCGTGCGGGCGTCGGCCAGGCCGCCGGCGAGCAGCCCGAGGGCCAGACAGGTCGGCAGCAGGTAGGTGGCAACGAGGGCCTTCTGCGCGCCGCGCTCCAGGGCGGCGCGTCGCTGGGGCGCCAGCTCGAGCAGGTGGCGCGCCCCGTGGGACTGGCTGGCGGCCACGTGGATCTGCAGCACCGGCAGGTAGAAGCCCGGCGCGAACAGCAGCAGGGCCAGCAGGCCGTCGCGCTCGTCGCCCGGGGGTTTGCCCAGGGCCACCCAAGCGAACACCAGCGGCAGGGCCAGCAGCGGCAGGGCCCGCAGGGCCACCTCGCGCTCCCGCGGCAGGGCCCGCCGCACGAGGTCGTAGGCCGGCCGCTCCTCGGGCCGCACCCAGACCCGGCCGAGCAGCCGCGCCAGGGGCTCGAACAGGCGCGCGATCGGCCCGCTCCCGCGCCCGAGCGGCGGCGCGGCGGGCGCGGGCAGGGCGACCGAAAGGGCGAGCAGCAGCAGCGCCGCAGCGGCGGTCAGGGCCAGCCCGCGCAGCTCCGGCGCGGGCGCCTCGGGCCCGAAGCACAGCGCCACCAGGGCGCCGCTGGGCCAGATCCGGGCGGCTCCGGGCAGCTCCGTGGGCCCCGCCAGCTGGCCCAGCCACTGGAGCGTCGGCGGCAGGGCCAGCAGGGCCGCGAAGACCGCCAGGAGCAGCAGCGCCTGCAGGGCCACCAGCAGAGCCTCCAAGCGTCCGGCCAGCAGGCTCTGCACGGCGCCGATCGCCGCCGCGAGCAGCAGCGCCTGGATCAGGCCCAGCAGCAGCAGCCCGAGCCCGCCGGTCCACAGCGGGCCCGGCGCCAGCAGGGCCGCTGGAACCAAGGCGTACAGCGCCAGCGCCAGCACTCCTCGAACGAAGGCCAGATGGCGCGCCAGGCGCAGCTCGAACGGCCGGGCCGGCAGGGAGCGCAGCCAATCCTCGTGGGCCAGCTGGCGCAGGGGCCAGGCGGCTTCTCCGAGCAGGGGCCCGAGAGCCAAGAGCGCCGACAGGGACAGGGCCAACCAGGCGTAGCCCCAGGGCTCCAGACGATCGCGGGCCAGCCCGCACAGGGCCAGCGCCACCAAGGCGTGCCCGCTGCCCGTCCCCAGGCGCCCCTCGCCGGCGGCGGAGCGCGCCTGAGCGCGCAGCAGGGTCCTCAGCCGAACCAGGGCGCTCGCTTGCATCGCGTCGGGTCGTTCGCGGCGCCGGGCGCGAAGCCCGCCAGACCCGCACCTATAGTAGGCCTCCCGCAGCGCGCCTGGCCCCGGCCGCGCTGCGGGCCGTCCCATGGAGCTCTTCATCGATGGCCCCGAGGGCCCGCTCGAAGCCATCTACCACGCGCCCCGCGGTCCGGACGGCGCGCCCCTCGACCAGCCCCCGGCTGTGGCGGTGGTCTGCCATCCCCACCCGGCCCACGGGGGCAACATGCACTCGACGGTCACCTTCCGCATCGCCAAGGGCCTCGAGCGCGCCGGGGTGGCCGGCCTGCGGATCAATTTTCGCGGAGTCGGGCGCTCCGCGGGCCGCTACCACGGCGCCGGCGGCGAAGAAGGCGACGCGGAGGCGGCCCTCTCCTGGCTGGCCGAGCGCCACCCCGGCGCGGCCCTGTGGGCGGCCGGGTTCTCCTTCGGCTCGCGCACCGTCTTCGGGCTGGCCAAACGCCGGCCCGACATCCAGCGCCTGGTGCTGGTGGGTTTCCCGGCCCGCGCTTACCCCCTGCCGGGCGTCGACCTGCTGGACCGCCCGGCCCTGTTCATCTGGGGCGCCGAGGACGAGTACGGCAACCTGTCCGACCTGCGCGCCCAGTTCCCGCGCCTGTCCGAGCGCTTCGAATTCGAAGAGCTGCCCGGATCCGACCATTTTTTCCGCCGCTCCACCAAGGAACTCGAGGAGCGCGTCTGGCGCTGGGCCAGCGCGGCCCTGGCCTCGAACGGCGATCCCCGCGAGGTCCGTCCATGAGCGCATCCAACCCCGGAGCCGACACCGCCATCTCGATCCCCAAGAAGGGCACCGTGCCCGCCATCAAGCTGATCATGATGCCGCGCGACACCAACGCCAACGGCACCATCTTCGGCGGGGTGATCCTGAGCCAGATCGACTTGGCGGCCGCGGTCGAAGCCCACCGCTGGCATCCCGGTCGGCTGGTGACCGTGGCTATGGAAAAGGTCGAATTCCACCGCCCGGTCTTCGTCGGCGACCTGGTTTCCTTCTATACCTCGACCGTGCGCACCGGCACGACCAGCGTCACGGTGCGCGTCGACGTATGGGCCCAGCGGCGCCAGGCGAAGATCGAGCTGGTCCCGGTGACGCGCGCCACGGTGACCATGGTCGCGGTGGACGACCAGGGCGACAAGATGCCGCTGATGCGCCGCGAGGACCCGCTGCCCCTGTACTGATCGGGGCGGGTCCGCCCGCGCCGCCGCGCCGC
>JBIKLM010000510.1:0-2995 GCA_044359835.1 Planctomycetota bacterium | reverse complement strand
CGCCCGTGGCCGGCAGCAGCACCGCCGGCAGCAGCGAAGCGGCCCCGATCGGCACCGCTTCGGTCAGCCACCACAGGGCCGTCCAGGCCAGCGCCGCCGCGGTCAGGCGCTGGGCATCGGACAGGCCCAGGTCGAGGCCCAGGGCTGGCGCCGCGAGCAGGGCCAGGAACGCCAGGGGTCCGGCCCAGCGGCCGAAACGAGCGAGCCGCGCCTGGGCCTGGCGGGGATCGCTCACGCCGGCGGCTCCGTCGCCACCGCCTGGCGCAGCCAGGCCAGGTACTTGGCCTCGACGAAGGTCGGAGCCAGCGCGACCAGCTCGGGCACGCTGTAGGGGTGGCGCTCGGCGAACAGGGCTTCCACATCCCGCCGGCGCTGCTCCGAGGTCTTGATCGTGATCAGCACCTCGGCGCTTTGCTCGCGCCGGCCCTGCCAGACGTAATGGCTCTCGAGCCCGGGCAGGATCTGCACGCAGGCCGCCAGGCGCGCGTCGAGCAGCGCCGCCGCCAGCTCGCGCGCCTGCTCGAGGGAGGGCGCGGTGGACAGCAGCACCAGGGCGGCTTCGGGGCGGGGCTCCATGGGCGCGAGTGTAGGTCGAGCGGGCGCCGGCCGCGCTTGGGGCGGAGCCCCTGCCAGCCGTCGGCCCCAGCCCCGGTCCATGGACCGCCGGCGGATCCGGCGCGGCCGTCCAAGGCCCGGCGGCGGACAGCCGCAGGGCCCTGCGCCGCGGCCCTGGAAGCCCGCCCCTTGCGGCGTAAGATCCTGCCCCGCCCGTCCCCGCCGATCGCTTCCCCGGGCCTCCTCTTCCCCGGGCGCCCCCCCATGCCGTCGCTCTTCGACCGTCTGGCGCTCTCCACGCTGCCCTACATCCCCACGGTGCTGATGCGGCGCCTGGCCAGCCGCTACATCGCCGGCGAGCGCCTGGAGGACGCCCTCACCAAGCTGGCCGAGCTGCGCGGGCGCGGCTTCCCCAGCATCATCGACCTGCTGGGCGAGGACGTGGCCGACGAGCGCCAGGCGCGGGCCGTGGTCAAGACCTACCAGCAGATCGCCGAGGCGGTGCACGGGGCCGGCCTCGACGCCTACATCTCGGTCAAGCCCACCCACGTGGGCCTCAAGCTGTCCGAGGACCTGTGCTTCGAACTCTACTCGGCGGTCGCGACCTTCTGCCGCGAGCGCGGGCAGTTCCTGCGGGTCGAGATGGAGGACCATCCGACCACCGACGGCACCCTGCGGGTGTTCGAGCGCCTGCGCCAGCGCTTCGACAACGTGGGCATCGTGCTGCAATCGCGCCTGTTCCGCACCCTGGACGACATCCAGAAGCTGGCCCCCGGGCCGCTCAACGTGCGCCTGGTCAAGGGCATCTATCTCGAGCCCGCGGCGATCGCTCACACCCAGCCGGGCCCGATCCGCGACAACTACGTCGAGATGGCCCGCCGGTTGCTCGACCGCGGGGCCTTCTGCTCCTTCGCCACCCACGACGACCTGATGGCTAAACAACTGCTGGCCGAGGTCGAGCGTCGGCGCATCCCCAAGTCGGGCTACGAGTTCCAGGTGCTGCTGGGCGTGCGCGAGCCGATCTGGGAGGCCTGGGCCCGCGCCGGGCACACGGTGCGGGTCTACGTGCCCTATGGCCCCGAGTGGCGGCCCTATTCGACCCGGCGGCTGCGCAAGAATCCGCAGCTCTTCCGGCACATCATGAAGGACACGGCGCTGTTCTGGCGGCGCTAGTTCCTCTGGGCCACCATCCGGCGGCCGCGCAGGCAAAGCAGAAAATCACGGCTGCGCAGGTCTGGCGAGGTCGCAATCCGGCGATCGGCTGGAGCTCAGCCGGCTGCAGGCGCACATAGGCACCCGCTCTGGCGCGCTCGACGCGCTCCGGCTGCGCGTTTGGCCCGGGACCTCCAAGGCCGCGCGGGGTCCTTGGCCGGTGCCGCAGGGCGCCCGGCAGCGGCCGGGCGCGATCGCTCACCCGGTTCACCGAAGCCCTTCGCGCTCGAGCCTGCGAGCGCGCGGAGCCCGGCCGGCCGAGGGCGCGGCGGTCATGACCAGCGCCGCGCTCGCCGCGGTCAACGGCCGACGGCCAGGCGGCGGGCTAGCACCTCAGGCAGGGCGCCGCTCTGCAGGATCTTGGTCTGGGTGCGGCGGTAGTCGTATTCGACGCGGTGCCAGGTCAGGGCCTGGTCCTCGAGCAGCGCGTAGCAGGCGCGATGGTCCCCGTCGCGGGGCTGGCCGACCGAGCCGACGTTGATGAACGCCTTGCGCCCCGGGGGCAGCTCGATGCGCACGGTTTGCTGGCCGGCCAGGCCGTGCCAGCGCAGCTCCTCGTCGTGGTAGCCGGGCTGGTGGGTGTGGCCCGCGAAGGCCACGCCCTCGAAAGCGGCGAAGACGCCCTTCAGCTTTTCGGGGTTCAGCAGGCCATCGGTCGAAAGCACGTATTCGCGCACCGGATCGCGCGGCGAGCCGTGGAAGAAATGAAAGCGGCCGATCTGGCGCGAGAGCGGCAGGTTTTCGAGATAGCGCCAGCGCGCCTTGGTCTCCGCGGAGCTCCACCAGCGCGGCCGCATGCGCCGGCGGGTGTATTCGATCGCCTGGCGCGCGTAGGAGTTGAAGTCGGCGGCGTCCCGGTGCAGCGCCTCGTCGTGGTTGCCCATCAGGCACCAGCTGGCGTGGCCGCGCACCAGATCGACGCAGAACTCCGGATCCGGGCCGTAGCCGACCACATCCCCGAGGCACACCACCTCGTCGACCGCCTGGCCCTGCAGGTGCTCCCAGACCGCTTCCAGAGCTTCGCGGTTGGCGTGCAGATCCGAGACGATCCCGAGCCTCAACGCGCGCACCTCGCGGGCGAGGAAGCGCTCAGCGGAGTCCCAACCACGGGCGTGGGGAGCGTCCGTGGCTCGGTCGCGGGACGGATCGTCATGGGGCCTCGGTGCGGAGGAAGGGAAGAGTGTAGGGCGCGAACCCGGCCCTTGGGCGGCTCCCGCGCGGGCTGGGA
>JBIKLM010000110.1:0-10852 GCA_044359835.1 Planctomycetota bacterium | reverse complement strand
GGCGCGGAGCGACGATCCCAGCCTCTGCGGCCGCCGGATGGCGGCCCAAAGGCATGCTGACAGGCTGGTCTGACGGCTCGGGCGCAGCCCGAGTCGATTTTTTCTCAGCCTGTCAGCGGTTGTTGGATTCGCTGGCGTAGGGGCGGCGGGGCGGCAGGCCGTGGGCGCTGCGCAGGTCGGCAAAAGGCTTTTTGATGCGCTCGAAGATCCACTCCACGCGCTTGTCGTAGTGGGCGAAGGCCGACTTCATGGCATTGATGCTCAGGGTTTCGAGGTCGTCCAGGCTGCAGCCATGGTGCTGTGCGGCCAAGCGGTACTCCTCCGACAGGGTTGTGCGGCTCATCAGGCGGTTGTCGGTGTTGAGCGTCAGGCGATAGCCGAGGCGCTTGTAGAGCCCGAAGGGGTGCTCCGGCAGGCTCTTGGCGGCGCCGGTGTGCACGTTCGAGGACAGGCAGATCTCGATCGGCACGCGGTGGTCCAGCAGGTACTGCGCCAGGGTCCCGACCTTGATCACCTGGCCCTGGTGGATGGCCAGGTCCTCGATCAGGCGCGTGCCGTGGCCGATGCGGTGGGCGCCGCAGTATTGCAGCGCTTGCCAGATGCTCTCGGGGCCGAAGCTCTCGCCGGCGTGGATCGTGATGGCGAAGTTCTGGCGCTTGACGAACTGGAAGGCCTTGAGGTGCTCGGCGGCCGGATGGCCGGCCTCTTCGCCGGCCAGGTCGAAGCCCACGCAGCCCTGCTCGCGATAGGCGATGGCCAGCTCGGCCAGCTTGAGCGACAGGTCGGGATTCTCGTTGCGCAGGGCGCACACGATCAGGCCCCAGCCCAGGTCGAAGTCGCGGCCGCCGCGCTCCAGGCCGCGCAGCACCGCGCGCATGACCGAATCGAGCCCCAGGCCGGGCTTGCCTTTTTCGGGCAGCCCCTGGGTGTGCAGATGCGGCGCGAAGCGCACCTCCGCATACACGACCCCGTCGGCGGCGCAGTCCGCCAAATATTCGTAGGCCACGCGCTCGAGGGCTTCGCTGGTCTGCATGACCGCGATCGTGTGCCGGAAACCCTCCAGATAGAGCGGCAGGGAGCCGCGGTCGGCGCCGGCGAAAAACCAGCGCCCGAGGGCCCCGGCCTCCTGCTCCGGCAGCTCGCCGTAACCCGCTTCGCGGGCCAGGTCCAAGACCGTGCTCGGGCGCAGGCAGCCGTCCAGGTGCTCGTGCAGCGAGACCTTGGGCAGGCGCTTCAAGAACTCCAGACTCTCGAGGCTCACTTGGGCTTGCATCGCGCCAGGTTAAGCCCCCGGGTGCCCCAGCGATCCGCCTGCGGGCGCGGCGTGCCAGCGGCGACACGGGAGCGGGCGAGCTCTGCAAATACAAGCCGAGCGCCCCAGGAAGACCCGGGGCGCTCGGGGTAGGGGAGCGGTCTTCGTCGGGCGCCGCGATCGAGGCGCTTCCGCCGGCCGGCAAGCGGATCAGAGACCTCCGCCAACCGGCCGTCGCCGCCCGTGCTCGGCGCGCGCGAATCGCTTCCCGGGAGGCCGCTCGATCAGAGCAGCTCGCGCATCCACTGCTCGAGCTCGGACAGGTCGCGGATCAGGCGCACGCCGGTGCGCGGGCGGCGCGAGAAGCGCGCGTCGTGCCAGCCGACCGCCAGGCGCACCGAGTCGGGCAGCAGCTGGCGCAGCTCGTCGACCTTGCTCTCGACCGCGGCGCTGGAGTGCGACAGGGGCGTCGGGATGGCGACCGCTTTCACGCCCATCTCCAGGGCCGCGCGGGCGATCTCGCTGAGCGGGGTGTTGCGCCCGAGCACCTGGGGGCGCAGGCCCTTGGAGGCCGCCAGCAGGGCGCCCATCTGCAGCGAGAGGTCGTATTGCTCCTGCTCGAGGGCCGCCATCAGCAGCTTGGGGCCGGCCTGGGGCACGCCGATCGAGAGGCGCAGGGAGCGCAGCAGGTCGTGCAGCAGCTCGGTCAGGAAATGTTCGTGGCGCACCTGGAGCTGGCCGTCGGCCCATTGCCGGCCCACGCTGACCAGCAGGGGCATGACCGTGGCGGACAGGAACTCCGCGGCTTGGTTTTGGTTCCAGGCGGCCCGCAGGGCCGTTTCCAGGGCGACCTGGTCGAAACGCCGCAGCATCTCGAGCCAGCCGTCGGTGTCGGTGGGGGGCTCGACGCGGGTGGGCCGCGTCTCGAGCAGCCGGGACAGGGCCGGCTCATCGCAGCGCAGCACCTGGCCAGGCCGGTGGCCGAGCGAAAGGGCTTCGGCGACCCGGCGCAGCCAGCGCAGCTGCTCGGCGGTGTAGCGGCGGTGGCCGCTCGGCAGGCGCACGGAGCGCGGGATACCGTAGCGGCGCTCCCAGACCCTGAGGGTGTCCGGGGAGAGGCCCGTGGCCTCCGCGAGCTCGCCGATGGAGAGCAGTTCGGGAGTTTTCTTGGCGCTGGGCACGGCGGTGGGTGGGCTGATGGCTCCCGGGGAGTCCCGGGCGACTACTTAACCGGGGTCTATGTGGGGCCTGTCGGCCTCACACTCCAGTTTTGAACAGGTATTTTCCATGACAAAAGCTCCTGGGCCGCCTCCCGTTCGAGAAAATGCCTGGTCGGGGCCCCCGGCGGGGCTGCCGTTTGCCCCGGGCAGCCCCGTCCGTACCTTCTGGGGCCCGGCCGCCCCCCGCCGGGCTGCCCCCTCGACCCGCCCTCCGCCCCGTGGCCAACGCCCCCCGCGTCCGTTTCGCCCCCAGCCCCACCGGCATGCTGCACATCGGGGGCGCCCGCACGGCCCTGTTCAACTGGGCCTATGCCCGCGGCCGGGGAGGACGGTTCCTGCTGCGCATCGAGGACACCGATCCCGAGCGGTCGCGGCGCGAGTACGAGACCGCCATCCTCGAGGGCCTGGCCTGGCTGGGGCTCGAGTGGGACGAGGGGCCGGACGTGGGCGGGCCCCACGCCCCCTATCGCCAGTCGGAGCGCGGCGACCTGTATCGGGCCTTCGGCGAGCGCCTGCTGGCGGCCGGGGTCGCCTACCGCTGTTTCTGCGGCCGCGAGCGCCTGGACGCCCTGCGGGCCCAGCAGGAGGCCCGCAAGGAGACCCCGCGCTACGACGGCCAGTGCCGGTCCGTGGGAGCCGAGGAGTCGATGCGCCGCGCCGCCGCCGGCGAGCCCCATGTGCTGCGCTTCAAGACGCCGCCGGGGGAGGTCCAGTTCGTGGATCAGATCCGCGGCGAGGTGCGCTTCGACAACAGCGAGGTCGACGACTGGGTGCTGGTGCGCGCCGACGGCAACCCGACCTACAACTTCGTGTGCGTCTGCGACGACGCCGACATGGGCATCACCCACGTGATCCGCGGCGAGGAGCACCTGGTCAACACGCCCAAGCAGATCCTGCTGTTCCAGCTGCTCGGCCTGACGCCGCCCAGCTATGCGCACCTGCCGCTGATGCTGGGGGCCAGCGGCAAGAAGATGAGCAAGCGCGACGGCGACACGGCCCTGCAGGAGTACATCGACGCCGGTTTTCCGCCGGAGGCCGTGCGCAACTACCTGGCCCTGCAGGGCTGGGCCCTCGATGGCAGCACCGAGGTCTTCGGCCTGGACGAGCTGCGCCAGCACTTCGAACTCTCCAAGATCAGCAAGGGCGGTTCGATCTTCGACATCGAGAAGTTCAAGTGGTTCGCGGGCGAGTATCTGCGCCGGGAGCCGCTCGCTCAGACCCTCGAGCGCGCTCGCCCGTTCCTGCGCTCCGCGGGCTTGCTCTCGGACGCGGACTTCGTCGCGCGCCGGGCCTGGATCGAGCGCGCGGTCGCGATCGTGCGCCCGCGGGTGCAGCTCTACGGCGAGATCCCGGAGCAGCTCGGATTCCTGTTCGCGCCCGACGAGGCCGTGCCCTACGAGGAAGCGGCCTTGGCTGCGGTTCGCAAGCACGGCCCCGCCGCCGGCGCCGCCCTCGAAGCCAGCCTGGCTTTCCTCGCGGGGCACGTCCCCGAGGCCTTCGACCCCGCCCAGGACGTGGCCGCCCTGTCGGCCTCCCTCAAGGCGATCGCCACGGCCAACGGCTGGAAGCTGCCGGTGTTGTTCCAGCCCCTGCGGCTGGCCCTGACCGGCAAGGCCGGCGGCCCCGAGCTGGCCGACACCCTGCTGCTGCTGGGGCGGGCCCGCTCCGCCGCGCGCCTCCAGGCCGCGCTCGGGCGGCTGGGCTGACAGTCTGGGGAAAAATCGACTCGGGCTGCGCCCGAGCGGTCAGACCAGCCTGTCAGCATGCTTTTGGGCCGCCATCCGGCGGCCGCAGAGGCTGGGATCGTCGCTGCGCGCCGATTTTTTCCCAGCCTCTGACAGCCTGAGAAAAAATCGACTTGGGCTACGCCCGAGAGGTCAGACCAGCCTGTCAGCATGCTTTTGGGCCGCCATCCGGCGGCCGCAGAGGCTGGGATCGTCGCTGCGCGCCGATTTTTTTCCAGCCTCTGAGTGGCTGGTCTTCGGGCCGCCATCCGGCGGCCGCAGGGTCTGCGGCCGGGGCCGGGGGCAGGCCTGGCCTCCGGGGCTGCGGCGCGAGATTGCGCCGCGCGCGCCCCGCTCAATCGATCAGGCGCGTGCCCGAGCGGCGCGTCAGATCGCGGAACAGGGCCGCGAGGCGCTGGGTCAGCGGGCCCGGTCCGGCGGCGCCGATCGGCCGCCCGTCCACGTGGGTGATCGGCGCCAGCTCGCCCATGGTGCCGGTGCAGAAGGCCTCGCTGGCGCGGTAGAGCTCCGCTTGGGTCCAATCGCGCTCCCGGCAGGGGATCTGGTGCTCCGCGCACAGCTCGAGCACGGTCTGGCGGGTGATGCCTTCGGGGCAGGCGTGGGGGTGGGAGGTGGTCAGCACGCCGCCCACCAGGCCGAACACGTGCGTCGCGTTGGTTTCCGCGATGAAGCCCTGGCGGTCGAGCATCAAGGCGTCGTCGGCGCCGGCCTGGTTGGCTTCGATCTTGGCCAGGATCGACTGCAGCAGGTTGTTGTGGTGGATCTTGGGGTCCAGGCAGTCGGGCGGGAAGCGCCGGATCGAGCTGGTGATCAGGCGGATGCCGGCCTGGCTGTAGACCGGCGGCTTCCACTCGGCCAGCACGATCAGCGTCGGACCCGAACGGTTGAGGCGCGGGTCCATGCCGCTCGTGTATTTGACGCCGCGGGAGAGCGTCAGCCGGATGTGCACGCCATCGCGCATGCCGTTGGCCAGCAGCGTGCGGCGCAGCTCCTCGACGATCCGATCGCGGGCGGGGATCTCGGCGAAGGCCAGGGCCTGGGCGGAGTGCCGCAGGCGCTCGAGGTGCTCCTCGAGCTTGAAGATGCGGCCGTCGTACAGCCGGAGTCCCTCCCAGACCGCGTCGCCGCCCTGCACGGCCGAATCGAAGGGACTGATGCGGGCCTCGTCCCGATGGGAGAGCCGGCCGTTCACGTTGACGATCAGGTCGCGATTGCGCTCGTCGTAGCGTTGTTGCATGGCGTGGGCCGCGCGGCCACCCCGCGCGGGTCGCGCCAGGGGCTCGGCGGCCCGCGGGCCGGCGCAGCGGCGCCCAGGATAGGTCGCCAGAGGCCGCGGGGCCCCTCCGCCAGCCGATCCTCGCCCCGGGCTCAGCCTTTGCGGCCGCCGGAGGGCGGCCCAAAGGCATGCTGACAGGCTGGTCTGACGGCTCGGGCGCAGCCCGAGTCTATTTCTCTCAGCCTGCCAGAGGCTTGTATCGGCGCGCAGCGACGATCCCAGGCTCTGTGGCCGCCGGATGGCGGCCCAAAGGCATGCTGACAGGCTGGTCTGACTGCTCGGGCGCAGCCCGAGTCGATGTCTCTCAGCCTGTCAGAGGCTTGGATCGGCGCGCAGCGACGATCCCAGCCTCTGTGGCCGCCGGATGGCGGCCCAACGGCATGCTGACAGGCTGGTCTGACGGCTCGGGCGCAGCCCGAGTCTATTTCTCTCAGCCTGTCAGCCGGTGGGCGTGCAAGCGGCCGTAAAGGATGCGGCAGTCCTCGAGCAGGCCGGCGTGACGCGGGGCCACTTCGCCCGAACCGGGCTCGAAGGGCTCGAAACCCGTGGTCTCGTAGACCCGCCCGTACCAGTGGGGGCCCCAGACCCCGTCGCTGGCCCGCGGACCCTTGGCCCAGGAGAGCATGGCCGGGTCGAATTCGATCTCCAGGCGCTCGCACAGGGCCGAAAGCTGCCCGCGCGGATCGCGGGCCAGATCGGCGGCGTCGAGCACGGGCGGCGTGTGCCCGAGCTTGTGGGTCAGGGCTTCGAACAGGCCCCACTGCTGGGGCAGGCCCGTGTCGGCCAGGCCAGCCTTGGGCCAGACCTTGAGCAGCGAAGCGAGCATGCCGGCAGGCTCGCGGATCAAGAAGGCGTGGCTCAGCTTGTCGAGCCAAGGCCCGCGCAGGCCGTCCAGGAGATGGTGGGCCATGTGCTTTTGGAAGCACAGGCGCTTGCCCGGGGGCAGGGGCTCCTCGGTCAGCTGGCGCACGACCTTGCGCCAGTCGGTTTCGTGGTGCGCCAGGATCTCCTCGCGGCCGGGGTGGTCGAGGCCGGTGACGCGCAGGTAGTGGGCGTAGAGCGGCTCGTCGATCACGACCGCGTCGGCGCGCGCGCCGAAGGAGCGCATCAGCGCGGTCGAGAGATTGCGGGGCCCCGACCACATGGCCAGGCGCAGGGGCGGAGGGGCGAGGGGCGCGGGGGTCGGCATGGGGGCGCGCTCTGAGTGTGGGGACCGTCGACCGCGGGAGGGACCCGGCTGGACGGCCCGGCGCGGCCTTCCTGGGACCGGGAAGCCAAACCGCGCACCCTCCCATGGCCTGCCGATCAAGGCGCGACAAGGGCGATCCGAAAAGCCCGCCATGGCCGCGTCCGCTCCGCTCACCTGCCGCCAGGCCCAGCGCCTGCTGACGCTGGGGCCCGGTTCGCTGCTGCCCCGGCCGCTGGCCCTGGCCCTGGCCGCGCACCGCGACGCCTGCCCGGCCTGCTCCGAGCTGGGCGGGGAGCCCGACTCCGCCGAGCCCCCGCCCGAGCCCGCGGCTGCCCCGGGCGACGATCGCAGGGCCGCCCGCCGACGTTTGGCGTTGCGCTTCGGGATGGCGGCGGCGCTGCTCGCGGCCGCCAACAGCCTGTTCGGCGATTGGCGCCGCGATCCGACCCTGGCGGTCGAAGCCAGCGCCGGGCCCGTGTTCGTGGGCGGTCAGGCCTTGCCGCGGGGCTCCGCTGGACAGCGGGCCTGGCGCAGCGACCTGATCGAGACCGGACCTGGCGGGCAGGCCCGGCTGCGCCTGCGGGAACTGACGCTGGAGCTCGGTCCCGAGTCCGAGCTGCTGGTCGAATCGGTGCTCTCGCGGCGGCTGCGCCTGTGCTTCGGCAGTCTGGATCTGGAGGGCAGCGGCCGCCTCGAGACCGGCCTTGGTTGGCTCGAGCTCGAGCAGGCGCAAGCGCGGCTCGAGGCCCGCGACCAGGGCCTGCGCATCCGGATGCGGTCGGGCCGCGGCCGGTGGATCGACGCGCGCGGGGAGCAGACCCTCGGGCCCGGGGTCGAATTGGACCTGGAGCCGCTGCGGGGCGGCCCGGTCGGGCCGTCCGGGACCTCCGCGGGCGACGACCCGTAGAATCGGCGCGATGCCGACGCCTCGCTGGCCCGCCCCGCTGCGCACGCCGTGGCTAGCCGTCTGGCTGCTGTTGGTCGGTTGCAGCTCGAGCGAGCGGCCCCCGGACGTGCTGCTGTTGGTCGTCGACACCCTGCGCGCCGACCACCTCTCCTGCTATGGCTATCGGCGCGCGACGAGCCCCGCGCTGGACGCTTGGGCGCAGGGGGGCACGCTTTTCGAGCGCGCCTACGCGCCCGCCTCCTGGACCCTGCCCTCGATGGCCATGCTGATGACCGGGCAGCTGCGCTCGGACAATTCGGGCGATCTCGGGCCCTTGGAGATCACCCTGGCGGAGCGCTTGCGCGACGCGGGCTACGCCACCCAGGCGGTGGTCTCCAATCCGCTGCTCGACGCCCAGAAGGGCTACACGCGCGGTTTCGACGGCTACCAGCTCGTGCCCGTGGGCAAGCAGCGCAGCTTGAACGGCTGGAGCGCCGGGGAGGTCGTCGAGCGCGGCCTGGCGGCCCTGGACGGGGTCGCCAGCGACCGGCCTTGGTTCCTGTTCCTGATGCTGTTCGATCCCCACGATCCCTACGAGCCCGAGGGCGGTGCGCGCTTCGAGCCCTTCGATGAGCCCGAGCGCCGCCAGGCCTTCGCCGCGGCCCTGCCGGCGGCCGAGCGGTCGTTGCTGACGGAGGCGGACTATCGCGGCATCGAAGCGCGCATCGCCCTGTACGACAGCGAGATCCGGGTGGTCGACGGGGCCCTGGAGCGGCTGTTCGGCCAGCTGGCGCTCGCCGGGCCGCAGCGCGAGCCGCTGGTCGCCTTGACCTCGGACCACGGCGAGGGCCTGTGGCAACGGGCCCGCCTGGCCGGCGAGCAGGACGAGCCCGAGGCCTTCTTCCCGGCGCTGTACATGGAACACGGGGTCATGCTCTACGAGGAGCAGATCCACGTGCCCCTGATCCTGCGCGGCCCGGGGGTGCCGGCGGGGCGACGCATCGCCGCGCCGGCTTCGATCCTCGACCTGGCGGCCACCTTCGAGGCCCGGCTGGGCCTCGAGCCCCTGGCGCCGCTAGCCGGCCGAGACCTGCTGGATTTCGTCGCTCTGGAGGCTCCGCGCGACCTGGTGGCCTTCACCAGCCGGGGCTCCAGCCTGCTGGTGGAAGGGCGTTACAAGCTGCACGAACCGCGCGACTATCGCATCGAGCGCTTCGGGGCCCGGCCGGAGTGGTACGACCTGGCCCTCGATCCGCTGGAGCGGCTCGATCGCTTTGCGGAGGCCGAGCGCGGCGACCTGCGGTCGCGCCTGCGAGGCCTGCGCGCCTCGGCAGCCCGCCAGGGGCCTCGCAACGCCGTGGAGCCGGCTCTGCTGGAAGCGCTCGGCTATCTGCCGGACCTGATCGATGGCCAGGCGCCGGCCGCCGAACCGCAGGACGGCCCCGCGCCGGGTTCTGCGCCCGCGGACCGGCCGCAAGGCAGCGGGGGCCAGGATTGAATGCCCCGCCCGACCCGCGCGCCGCCCTGGGAGCCGCGCCGACCCTCGAAGGGGCGCTTCCCGCGGAGCCGGGCGCCGAGCCCGCGGACCTGCGCATCGGGCCGAGGCGCTTCTCCGCCGGGCGGCTCGGTTTCTTCAAGAACCTCGAGAAGCTGCTGGTCGCGCTCGGCGGCCGGCGTTTCTACGCGCGCGCTTTCCTGGCGCCGGGGCGCTTCCGCGTGCGGCGCGAGACCGTGCGCGTTCCGGGCCTGCCGCGCGGGCTCGAAGGCCTGCGGCTGGTGCAGTTCTCGGACATCCACGCGGGTCCGTTCCTCGGGCCCGGGGACCTCGAGCACGTGGTCGCAGCCGCCAACGCCCTGCGACCGGACCTGGCGTTGTTCACCGGGGACCTGCTCTGCCATCGCACCGAAGAGGCCTTCCTGCCGCTGCGCGATCTGGCCGCCGTGCGCGCGCGCCTGGGCTGCTTCGGCGTCTTCGGCAACCACGACTACAAGGGCCGCCGCGAGGGCGAGATCGCCGCGCGCTACGCCGCGGAGGCCGGCTGGACCTTCCTGCGCAATCAAGGCCGGCGCTTCGAGCTCGGCGGCGCGGGGCTGTACCTGACCGGGCTCGAGGACCTCGAGGAGTCGAAGGGGGTCGACCTGCGGGCGGCCCGCGGCGGGCTCGCGCCGGGGGACCTGGAGGTGGCCCTGGTGCACAACCCCCTGGGCGGGCCGCTGCTGGCCGGCGGCGCCTGCCGGCTGGTGCTGTCCGGGCATAGCCACGGGGGCCAGATCGCCCTGCCTCTGATCCGGCGCTTGGCGCCGCCCCATCCGGGGGACCGCCGCGAGCTCCACGGCACCACGCTGATCGTCTCCCACGGCCTCGGGGCCCTGGGCTGCCCGCTGCGCCTGCGGGCCGTGCCCGAGCTCGTCGCGATCGACCTGCGCGGCGCTTGAGCTCGCCCGCGGGCGGGGCGGGCTTGTCTCCCGGGGCCCGATCGGCGATAGGGAAGCCCATGAGCGCGCGTCTGTGCCTCAACCAGGGGGTTCTCTACGTGGCCAGCGCCGAGCGCAGCGGCCGCGTGGTGCCCTTCGACCTGGAGGGGCGGCGCCTCGAGGGCGGTTTCCGTGTGCCCGCGAGCGGCGCGGGAGCCTGCCGCATCGCCGGGCTGTTCGTGGACGACGACCGGCGCGTGTGGCTCGCGGACAAGAGCCAGCGCGCCCTGCGCGGCTTCACGCTGTTCGGGCGCGAGAGCCAGCGCCTCGGGAATCCGCGCTCGCCCTCGCCCTGGCGCAGCGAGCCGGATGTGGCCGGGAACCTCGGGCTGCCGTCGGCCTTGGCGGGACGGGGCAGCTCCGACGACCTGTGGCTGGTGCTGGGGTCCCAGGGCCCGCGCCGCCACGGCGCCCAGGTGTTCGACGGAGCCGGCCGCTTGGTGCGCTCCCTGCGGCCGCTGGGGGACTCCCATGGCCGCTTCCAGGGCGTGCGCGGGATCGAGCTGCTCGGGCGTTCGCTGCTGCTGTTCGAGTCCCAGCGGCCGCGGGTGCAGGTCTTCCGCGATCTGGAGCATTGGTTCAGCTTCGAGGTCGAGCTGCCGCGCACGCGCGAGGCCGAGCTGGTGGCGGTGCGGGCCCTGGCCGAGGGGCGCTTCGTGGCCCTGGTGGGCGGCGAAGAGCCCGCGCTGCTCGAAGTCGACGGCCGCGGGAAGCTCTTGCGCGTCTTGGCGGTCGCCGGCGAAGACACCGGCCGCCTGTCGGCGCCGGCCGATCTGGTGGTCGATCGGGAGCGCCAGCGCCTGGCGCTG
>JBIKLM010000109.1:0-10856 GCA_044359835.1 Planctomycetota bacterium | reverse complement strand
GACGATCCCAGACTCCCTGGCCGCCGAAAGGCGGCCAAAAAGCCATCTCAGCCCCGCGCCCGGAAGGCGGCCACGGCCTTGGTCAGGGCCGGCACGATCTCGAACGCGTCGCCGACCAGGCCGTAGTCGGCCAGCTTGAAGATCGGCGCGTCCTTGTCCTTGTTGATCGCCACGATCACCTTGGAGGTCTTCATGCCCGCCAGGTGCTGGATCGCGCCGGAGATGCCGACCGCGATGTAGAGCTGGGGCGCGACGGTCTTGCCGGTTTGACCGACCTGGTCGCCGTGCGGGCGCCAGCCCATGTCGACCACGGCGCGCGAGGCGCCCACGGCGGCGTTGCCGAAGGCGGCCGCCAGGTCCTCGAGCAGCTTGAAGTGCTCGGGGGCCTGCAGGCCGCGGCCGCCCGAGATCACCACGGGCGCCTCGGAGACGTCGAGCTTGCCCCCGACCTTGGCGGCGATGCCCTCCAGCACGGCCTTGAAGTCCGTGCTGGCGTCGGCGGTTTGGATCGAGCCGGCCGCGCCGCTGGCCACCGGGTAGGTGTTGCGGCGCAGGGTCGCGCACAGCACCGGGCTGCTGGAACCCAGGGTCGCGATCAGCTTGCCCGCCAGCCAAGGCCGCGTGACCTCGAAGCCCGCGCCGCTGGCCTTGAAGCCGGTGCAGCCGCTGAAGAGCGTCGAATCGAGCAGCGCGGCCACGCGCGGCGCGATGTCGCGGCCCAGCGAGGTGTCGCTGCACAGGAAGGCCTGGGCGCCTTCGGCTTTGGCGATGCGGGCCAGGTCGCGGGCCAGGCCTTCGGGGCTCTTGCCGGCGCCGGCCAGCACGAAGGCCTTGTCGCAGGGCGTCTGGGCTGCGGCCGCGGCGGCCTCCGCGCCGGCCAGGATGGCGATCACGGGCCCCCCGGCGGCGCGGGCGGCGCCCAGGGCCTCGAGGGATGCGCGGCGCGGGGCGGCGCCCTGGCACTCGACGAAAACGGCGATGGTCGGCATGGGAGGAGCGGGTCGGTGGTCGGAGGGGGCTCGCGGGGATTCGGGCCTGGGCAGGCCCGGCGGCGCCCTTCGGGGCGGCTCCCCGGCGGCTCGCGGGCCTGCGGGGGCGGTGGGCGGCGGCGGTGCAGACCGGCGCCGCCTGGGTGGGTTCGTTTTTGCTTGCGGGGTCTCGGTCGGTGCGCGGCGTCGCGGCGGATCTCGCGGGTGCCGGATCGCGGCGCGCCGGCGGGGGATCAGCGGGCGCGAGCCCTCAGGCCGGGCCGGAGCGGACTCGCCGCCGGCCCGGCGGGGCGCTCGTCAGAGCACCTTGGCCTGGTTGGCCAGCGCGTCCATCAGGGCCGGCACGGCGCCGGCGCCCTCGCCCACGATGCGCCCGGCGGGCCGCGGCGGGGGCAGCTCGAGCTTCAGCACCTGGGCTTGGGACGGCACCGCCTCGGCGGCGACTTCCTCGAGGGGTTTTTTCTTGGCGGCCATGATGCCCTTGAGGTTCGAGAGCCGCGGCTCGGCCAAGCCCTTCTGGCAGGTGATCAGGGCGGGCAGCGGGAAGCGATAGGTCTCGAGTCCGGCTTCGCTTTCGCGTTTGGCGAGGCCCTGGCCGCCTTCGATCGAGAGCTCGACCACGTCGGTGACGCAGGCGATGCCCAGCTCGGCGGCGATCATCGGGCCGACCGAGGCGTTGTCGCGGTCCGTGGCCACGCGGCCGGCCAGGATCAGGTCGGCGCCGAGCCCGCGCAGCTTGGCGGCGATCGCCTTGGCCGTGGAGCGCGCATCGCGGCTCGCCCAGCTCTCGTCCTTGAGGATCACGGCGCTGTCGGCGCCCTTGGCCAGGCACTCGCGCAGCTCCTTCTGCACGTCGGACGGCCCCAGGCTCAGCACGGTCACCTCGCCGCCGTGCTTCTCCTTGAGCAACACCGCCTGTTCGACCGCGATCTCGTCGTAGAACGAGAGCATGAATTGCAGGCCGCTCGCATCGAGGGATTTGCCGTCGGCGGCGATCCGCGCGACGGCGTCGGTGGTCGGCACGCGCTTGACCAGGGCGACCAGTTTCATCGGTTTCGGGCGCTGGGGTGGACGGACCCGGGCCGGGGCGCCGGCCTGCGGGGGGAAATAGGGTATCCGCGGGCCCGCCCGGGTCTCAACGGCCCGGGGCGCGCCGCCCGCGGCTCCCGCCGCCGCCGCCCGCGCCCTCGGCCCCTTCCCCGGCGCCCGCCCGCGCGGCCGGCTCGGCTCCGATCAGGCCGGTCAGGGGCGCGTCGAAGCTGCTGCCCAGATAGACCCGCCGGACCTCGGGATCCGCCACGAGTTCGGCCGCGGTGCCCTGCCGCAGGATCTTGCCCTGGTGGATGATGTAGGCGCGGTCGGTGGAGTGCAGCGTCTCGCGCACGTTGTGGTCGGTGATCAGCACGCCGATGCCCTGGGCGCGGAGCTTGGACACGATGCTCTGGATCTCCTCCACGGCGATCGGGTCGACGCCGGCGAAGGGCTCGTCCAGCAGGAGCAGCGTGGGCCGCGCCGCCAGGGCCCGGGCGATCTCCAGGCGCCGCCGCTCGCCGCCGGACAGCGTGTCGGCCGGGTTGTTGCCGAGGTGCCCGAGGTCCAGCTCGCCGATCAGCTCATCGCAGCGGCTGCGGCGTCCGGCCCGGTCGAGCCCCAGGGTCTCGAGCACCACCAGCAGGTTGTCGCGCACCCCCAGCTTGCGGAACACCGAGGGCTCCTGGGGCAGGTAGCCCATGCCCAGGCGCGCCCGCAGGAACATCGGCAATTTGGAGCACTCGACCCCGCCCAGCCGCACCTCTCCCGCATCTGGCCGCACCAGGCCGACCGCCATGCGGAAGCTGGTGGTCTTGCCGGCGCCGTTGGGGCCCAGGAGGCCCACGATCTCGCCCGGGGAGACCTCGAAGGACACGTCGTTGACCACGCGCCGCCCGCGATAGCTCTTCTGCAGGCCGACCACCTCCAGCAGGGTGGAGGGGCTGGCGGAGGTCGGTTCGGCGCGGGGCATCCCGGCGAGCATAACCCCGGGGCCGGGCTCGGCCCGCCGGGCGGGAGCGGGCGGCGTCGGTCCGGCCGCAGGAACCGGCCAGCGGCGGCGCGAGCCGGCCAGGGGCGGGGGATCGCCTGCGCGGGGTCCCGAGGCGGCGCCCGGGCGGGCCGAGGAGCCGCCGCGTCGGTCCAGAGCCGACGCACAATGGAGGCCGCGCCGCGGCACCGATCTGGGCGCCGGCGAGGCCCCGTGCCGGACTTGCCCCGGGGCCTCGCCGGGGCCCTGCGGGGCGGCGCCCCGGGGTCGCGGGCCGGGGCCCGCGGCGCGGGGCGGCCAGGCCTGTGGACCAGTTGTGGATAACCTGGGGAAGCGCGGATTCCTCGGTTTTTTTAGGGCGCCCAGGAATCTGGACAAACCGACGGTACCACGCCCGCCCGGCCCGCCCGCGGGGGAGTGTTCAGGCTATGTTTGCTCGTAAACCACTGCAAAACAGTTACTTACGGCGTTGACAGCCAGTTCATACGGGCTTCACCGCCGGGCTCCCTGCGCAGGTTCGAGGGGGGGGTCGCGGGCGCCGGGAGCCGCGGAGAGCTGTGGATAACCTGTGGAGTCGAGGCCTGCCGCCCCCTGACTTGGACAGGCTCACGGGCTTGACTGGAGCGCCTGTCCCGCTCTCGCGCGCGCATAGGATCGGGCCCCATGGATCCGCGACCGGAGCCCGGGCTGATCGAGCTGCTGGCCGCCGCCCAGGCGGGCGATGCGGAGGCCCGCGAGCGCTTCTTCGCGGCCGCCTACGAGCCGGTGCTGGCGATCGTGCGCGGCCGCCTGGGCGCGGGCCTGCGGCGCTACCACGAATCCGGGGACGTGGTTCAGGAAGCGCTGTTGCAAGCCCTGCGCAGCCTGCCTCGGGAGGGCTTCGCGGATCGCCAGAGCCTGCTGGCCTGGCTGGCGGCGCTGGTCGAAAACCGCCTGCGCGACCTGGCCAAATTCCACGGCGCCCAGAAGCGCGAGACCGGCCGCGAGCGGCGCGAGGCCTCCCTCGATCCGGATGGGCTCGGGCTGTTCGAGCAGGAAGCGGGCGCGGCGCCGGGCGCGGGTCCGGCCAGCCAAGCGGCCGCGGGCGAGGAGCGCGATCGGCTGGCGGCGGCGCTGCGCGGGATGGACAGCAAGCGCGCCCGGGCGATCGAACTGCGCAGCCGGGGGCTGGCCTGGGCCGACGTGGCCGAGGAGCTCGGGCTGCCGTCCGAAGGCGCGGCGCGCATGCTGCACGCGCGCGCCTTGATCGAACTCGGCCGGGCCCTGGGCCAGGAGCCGGGTGCGCCCGAGGCATGAGCGCGTTCGCTGAGCAGGCCGAGGAGCTGCTGGCCCGCTTCCTCGTCGAGCGCGAGGGCGGCGCCGTGGAGCTCGAAGCGCTGCTGGCGGGCAGCACGCCGGAGCTGGCGGCCGAGGTCCGGCGATTGGCGGCCCTGTGCCAGCGCGCCGAGGCCGAGTTGGCGCGCCTCCCCGCGGATCCGCAGGCCCCCGAGGTGGCCCGTTATTACGTCGAAGGCGAGCTCGGGCGCGGCGGCATGGGGCGCGTTTTCGCGGTCTTCGACCGCGAGCTCGAGCGGCCATTGGCGATGAAGGTCTTGCCTGCGGGGGCGGCGCCCGGCACGCGCCGCCGTTTCCTGGTGGAGGCCAAGCTGACCGGCGGCCTCGACCACCCCGGCATCGTCGCGGTGCACGAGCTCGGCAACAGCCCCGCGGGCCTGTGGTTCACCATGGCCCGCGTGCGCGGCGACACGCTCGAAACGCTGATCCCGCGCGCGCGCGCTGGCCAAGGCGGCTGGAGCTTGGCGCGCGCCACGCAGGTCCTGCTGCGCGTCTGCGAAGCGGTGGCCTATGCCCATTCGCGCGGCATCCTGCACCGCGACCTCAAGCCGGCCAACGTCATGGTGGGCGCCTTCGGCGAGACCTACGTGATGGATTGGGGTTTGGCTCGGCGTTTGGCGGAGCCCGAAGAAGCGCCCGAACCGGGCGGCGCCGCTGGGCCCGGCGACGCGGCGCCCGCCGGCCTGACGCGCGCCGGCGACGTGGTCGGGACGCCGGCCTACATGGCCCCGGAACAGGCCCGCGGCGAGCCCGGGGCCAGCGCGCCGGCCCTCGATGTCTACGCCCTCGGGGCCATGCTCTATCAGCTGCTCAGCGGCCGGCCTCCGCACCAGGATCCCGGGGCGGACAGCAGCCCGCGGGCCGTCTTGGCCCGCGCGGCCTCCGCAGCCCCGGCGCCGCTCGAGCGCCTGGCCCCGCGGGCGCCGGCGGAGCTGATCGCCATCGCCGTGCGGGCCATGGCCGCGGACCCGCGGCAGCGTTATCCGGACGTGCTGGCCCTGGCCGAGGATCTGCGCGCCTTCCTGGAGGGCCGCGTGGTGCGCGCCTACGAAAGCGGCGGCTGGGCCGAGCTGCGCAAGTGGATGCAGCGCAACCGCCGCTTGGCCTTTGCCCTCGCCGGGCTCCTGGCGGCGATCGTGCTGGGCACCGCGGCGACCTTCGAGGTGCGCGGCCGCGAGCGCGCCCGGGCGCTGCGCTTCTACGACCTGCAGCTGGTGGGCGAAGCCCGCGCCGAGGCGGAGCTCGAACTCTGGCCCGAAACCCCGGAACGTCTGCCGGATTTCGAGGCCTGGCTGGCGCGCGCCGAGGCTCTGCTGGCGCGTGCGCCCGCGCACCGGGCCGAGCTGGCCCTGCTCGATGCGGAAGCCGAACGGGCCGCGCAGCGCCCGCGCTTCGATCCGGGGCTCAGCGCCGCGGGCTTCACCTTCGCCGATCCCGATCGCCGCTGGCGCCACGAGCGCTTGCGCGAGCTGGTCCAGGCGCTCGATGAGTTCGCCGCGCCCGACGGCAGCCTGGCGGCCGTGCGCGAGCGCCGCGACTGGGCCCGCTCGGTTCGGCGGCGCACCCTCGAGGAGCCGGCCGCGCGGTGGAGCGAAAGCCTGGAGCGCCTGGGCGACGACGGGCGTTTCGTTGGCCTGCGCCTCGAGCCGCAGCTCGGTCTGGTGCCGCTCGGCCGCGACCCGGAGTCCGGGCTCGAAGAATTCGCGCTGCTGCGCAGCGGTTCCCTGCCGGAACGGGACCCGCAGGGCCGCCTGCGCCTGGCCGAGGACAGCGCCCTGATCCTGGTGCTGTTGCCCGGCGGCGAGTTCGAACTCGGGCGCGAAGACGAGCTGGCCCTCTCCGCCGAGACGCCCCGCCATCGCCTGCTCCTGGCGCCGTTCCTGCTGGCTAAACACGAGCTGACCCAGGCCCAGTGGCGCGCCCTGGGCGGCCGGGCGACGCCCTTCTTCGCCGGCGCGGGCCGCGGCCGCTGGCCGATGGAATCGATCACCTGGGCCGAGGCCCAGACCCTCCTCGAACACCACGGCCTCAGTTTGCCGACCGAGGCCCAGTGGGAATTCGCGGCCCTGGCCGGCGACTCCGCGCGCTACCCCTGGGGCGAGGAGCCGGAGCGGCTGTTCGAGCTCGCCGTGCTCGAGCAACCGATGCCCGCGCCGGTCGGCACGCGGCCCAGCGAGCGGTTCGGGCTGTTCGATTTACTCGGCAACGTGGCCGAATGGTGCCTCGATCCGCTCGGCGACTACAGCGATCCGGTGTCGGGCCCGAACGCCCTGCGCCAGCCGGCGACCCAGCAGGCCCTGCGCCGCCACGTGGTGCGCGGCGGCTACCACTCCGCCGGGCTGTCCCCGGAGGAGCGCGAGCTGGCCCAGCGCCTGGCCCGTCCGCGCACGCGCCTCGCGCCGCCCGCGGAACAGCGCAGCGAACACCGCGGCCTGCGCGCCGCAGCGGCCTGGCGCTGAGACAAGAGCGTGTCGCTCGCCAGGCCTGCGGCGCTCGCAGGCTCCGGGTTGGGCGCTGCGGGAAGAGCTCGGTCTGCCCGGCAGCGCCGGCGCCCCCTAGGGCAGCCACCAGCGCAGCACCGTGGTTTCCGCGCCCGGATCGCCGGGCAGGGCCGCGGCGCCGACGCGCAGCACGCGCACGGTTTGATCCAGGGGGGTGAAGCTCTCGCCGGGTCGGGCGCTCAGGGAAGTCCCCGCGCTCTGCCAGGCGCTGTAGGCCGGATCGATGGCGAACCAAGCGGTTCCCGGGGTCGCGGAGCCGCTCGCCAGGTTGACGCTCGAATACCCGCCGCCCGTGAAATAGACCACCACCGGCCCGGTGTCGATCAGGTCGCCCAGGGTGCCGCCGGGCGTCGCGGGCGGCACCGGAACCGGTCGCCGCGGCAGGCAGACCTCCTCGCCGCCGATGATGATGCCCAGGCTGTTCGGCCGCGAAGTCCAGGCTCCGCCGGCGAAGCTCCAGCATTGCAGGCGGCCGGACAGGCTGCCCGCGGCTACGTCGACCTCGGCGCCCGAGATGGCCAGGGCTCCGCCGTCGGCCGTGCCGACGAGACCGTGCAGGGCGCGCGGCAGCGGCAGCGCCGCCGCCGGGGACCACTGGCCGCTCTGGGGATCGAAGCGGCGGCAATCGGCGCTGGTCGCCAGGCCGCTGGCGCCGCTCTCCAGGCCCCCGACCACCAGCAGCTGGCCGTTGCCCAGCAGCACGCTGGCGTGCCACAGGCGCGGCCGCGGCAGGGGGGCCGCGGCGCTGGCGCTCGAAGTCTGCGGATCGAACAGCACCAGGTTGGCCGGCGCCGGATTGAGGCCGACCGCCGGCCAGCCCAGCGGGTGTCCCAGGGTGTAGGCGGTCGAGCCGCCGACCAGGGCCACGCGGCCGTCCTGCAAGCGCGTGGCGGTGTGGCCGACCCGCGGGGCTCCGATCGTCAGCGGCGCGCTCAGGCTGTCGCTGGCCGGGTCGTAGAGCAGGGCGTTGGCGAAGGCGCTGCCGTCCTCGCGCACCCCTCCGGCGAGCAGCACGCGGCCATCCGGCAGCCGCGTCGCGCTGTGCAAGGCCCGCGCCTGGGGCAGCTGGGCTTGGCTCGGGCTGAAGCGGTTGGTCTGCGGGTCGAACAGCTCGAGGGTCAGCGGCCAGGGCCCCTGGGCGCGCCCGCCGGCGATCAGCACCCGCCCGTCGGCCAGTTCCGTGGCGCTGTGGTCGCGTCGCGGCCAGAGCGCGGGGCCACTCTGCAGGTGGCTTTGGCCCAGGTTGCCCACCTGGGCTTCGACGGCCGAGCTGAGCGCGTCGATCAGCCCGAGGGTCCCGGGGAAGGTGAAGGCCTGGGCCCGCAGGGGCAGACCGACCAGGTTGGGCTGGACCGGCAGGCCGAAATCCCGCTGGGCGCGGCCCTGGCCGTCCAGGAAGCCCACCTGCCAGAAGTCCGGGAGGTCGAGGCCCACCGCCAGACGCTCGGGCCCGAGCAGGGCCAGGCTGGTGGGGCCGCTCTCCAGGGACGGCAGCAGCGCGAAGGCCGCGCCGGGCGGGCCCTGCAGGTTCAGCCGCCAGAGGCTGCCGAGGTAGGCGAATTCCCAGCGCAGATCGAGCTGGGGGGGCAGGGCCAGGGCCAGGCAAAAGAGGAGCTTCATGGGCGGGGGCGTGCGGCTGGCCCGATTCTCCCAGAGAAAACGGAGCCCCGGTCGAACGCGGGCGGGGACGCGGACCCTGACCCCGCTCGGGGATCACCCGGGCCGCCCCGGGGGGTGCGGGGCTAGCCCCGGCAGGCGGCCCGCCGCCGCCAGCCCGACCAGCCCCCGCCCGCGCGTTCCCGGGCCCGCGCCCTTCCCCGCCGGTTGGCCACAGGCCGTCCCAGCTCCAGGCCCACGCCCCGGCTCGCTCCGCCCGGGCCCTAGAGCCCCTATGCTCGCCGCCCGCCGGCGCCGTCCGGCTCCCATGCAACGCCTCGAATCGACCGCGGGTCTGTCCAAGCCGGCCGCCTACGCCGAGCTGCTGGCCCAGTTCGACGCCATCGCCGCCGGGGAGCGCGACGGGCTGGCCAACGCCGCCAACCTGGCGGCCCTGCTGTTCCACGGCCTGCCCGACCTCAACTGGGCCGGCTTTTACTTCCTGCGCGCGGGCCAGCTGGTGCTGGGTCCCTTCCAGGGCGGGGTGGCCTGCATCCGCATCGACCTCCAGCGCGGCGTGTGCGGAGCGGCCGCGAGCCGGCGCCGCACCGAGCTCGTGCCGGACGTGCACGCCTTCCCGGGGCACATCGCCTGCGATCCGCGCTCGCGCTCGGAGGTCGTGGTGCCGCTGCTGCTCGAGGGGCGCCTCTACGGCGTGCTCGACCTGGACAGCCCGAGCCTGGCCCGCTTCGACGCGGCCGACGCCGCCGGCCTGGAAGCCCTGGCGCTCTGCTTCCTCGAGCGCAGCGACCTGTCGCGTCTGGCCGATCCGGCGCCCTGAAGGGGCCGCGCGAAGCGAGAGCGATCACCGACGCGGTCGGCGCGGGACATCGACGCAAGGACCCAGCCCCTGCGGCCGCCGGGCGGCGGCCCAGAGGCACACCGACAGCCTGGCCTTGGAGCTCGAGCGCAGCCCGAGCCGCAGGACCAGGCGTTCAGCCGTTCAACGCACCCACTTGAAGCGATACAGGCCTTCCAGCGGGCGCAGGGGCCAGAACACGGCGATGGCGCGGCCCACGATCAGCTCGCGGGGCACGAAGGGGGCCGCCTCGGGCGAGAGGCCGCGCACGGCTTCGGTGGGCTGGTCGGCGGGGGGCTTGGGCGCGCCTTCGACCGCCAGCGCGTGGCGCTCGCCCCACTCGTCCTCGAGCCAGGTGACGTTGCCGAGGAACAGCGGGTTCTGGCCCTGGCGGAAGTTGCCGCGCAGCAGCTCGGGCGCCGGCGACTCCGGCTCGGCGGAGCTGCGCTGGTAGCGCACGAAGCTCCATTCGCGGCTGTCGCTGGAGTCCTGGGTGTTGTCGCCCAGCACCAGGTATTGACCCGGCGGGATCTGGTACTCGGCGTGTTTCTCGCCGGTCAGGTAGTGGATGTCGCGCCAGAGCATCAGCTCGGACAGGTCGACGCCGGCGCCGCGCGAGCCGATGCGCACGCGGCTGTCGGCTTCTTCCTGGGGCGGCAGCTCGGCGCTGGCCACCAGCTCGCCATCGATCCACAGGCGCGCGCGGTCGTCGATGTTCTCGACGCGCCAGGCGATGCGCCGGCCGGCCGGCAGCCGCCAGGCCGTGGAGGCTTCGAAACGCTGGGCCTCGCCCAGGCGGCTGCCCAGCGGCGAGCGCTGCTCGAGGCGGATCGCCGGCCGCGCCTCGGCCGGGGCCGCGGGCCCGGGCAGCTCGAAGAACACCCGGTTGCTGCCGTCCTGCAGCTCGATCTCGAGCAGCAGCTCGCCCTCGAGGGCCTTGGCCCGGCCCGCCAGCCGCAGGTCCGCCACGCGCTGGTTGCTCTCGCGTGGATTCAGGTCGGGCAGCTTGCTGCGCACGGCCTCGGGATAGCCGTCGTAGTAGCGGTCGAGGATCGGCGCGTCCGCCAGGCCGTAGCGCAGCAGCCCGTCGCCGCGCGCTTCGATCGAGCGCGACGCCAGCTGCCAGCCGTCGGCCCCGGAGAGCTTGGCCCAGGCGTTGGCGCCGCCCGAACTCGGCAGCAGCGCCTTCAATTGGGCGTCGAGCACGCGCTCGGGGCGCTCGACGATGCGCCAGGCATCGTTTTCATCGTTGCGGCGCCACAGATCGCCGTTCATTACCCGGAAATGTTCGCCCGGCATGCCACAGATGCGCTTGACAAAGTTTTTCGAGCGATCGAGCGGGTAGCGGAACACGACCACCTGGAAGCGCTCTGGGTCGCGCAGGTAGGGGCTCAGCTTGTCGACCAGGATGCGGTCGCTGACGTGCACGCCGGCGCGTGCGGCGATCGGGTCGGCCAGGCCCATCAGGGTCGGCTGCATCGAACCCGTGGGGATCTTGTAGGCCTCGACCAAAAAGATCTTGAGCAGCAGCGCCAGCACGATGGCCATGGTCAAGG
>JBIKLM010000108.1:0-10882 GCA_044359835.1 Planctomycetota bacterium | reverse complement strand
CCGGCCTTCGCCCAGGAGCCGAGCGCCGCCCGCCCGGCCGCCGCCGAGGCCAGCGCCAAGCCGGCCCCCAAGGACGAGCCCTACCGCCCGGCGTCGAGCCAAGCCATGTCCAACCAGGATTGGTGGCCGAACCAGCTCGATCTGGGCGTCCTGCACCAGAACTCCGCCAAGAGCAACCCCCTCGGCGCCGCGTTCGACTACGCCAAGGAGTTCCAGAAGCTCGACCTGGCCGCGCTCAAGGCCGACCTGCGCGCGCTGATGACGACCTCCCAGGACTGGTGGCCGGCCGACTGGGGCAACTACGGCCCGCTGTTCATCCGCATGGCCTGGCACAGCGCCGGCACCTACCGCGTCGCCGACGGCCGCGGCGGCGCCTCCGACGGCACCCAGCGCTTTGCGCCGCTCAACTCCTGGCCCGACAACGCCAACCTCGACAAGGCCCGCCGCCTGCTCTGGCCGATCAAGCAGAAATACGGCCAAAAGATCTCCTGGGCGGACCTGATGGTCCTGACCGGCAACGTGGCCCTCGAAACCATGGGCCTCGAGACCTTCGGCTTCGCCGGCGGCCGCGCGGACGTGTGGGAGCCCCAGGAGGACATCTTCTGGGGTGCCGAGAAGGAGTGGCTGGCGGATGAGCGCTACCACGGCGATCGCCAGCTGAAGGGCCCCCTGGCCGCGGTGCAGATGGGCCTGATCTACGTCAATCCGGAGGGCCCCAACGGCAAGCCGGACCCCCTGGCCGCGGCGCGCGACATCCGCGAGACCTTCGGGCGCATGGCCATGAACGACGAGGAGACCGTGGCGCTGATCGCCGGCGGCCACACCCTCGGCAAGGCCCACGGCGCCGCTAGCCCCCAGGGCAAGGTCGGCCCCGACCCGGAGGGCGCGTCGCTCGAGGAGCAGGGCCTGGGCTGGAAGAACACCCACGGCAGCGGCAAGGGCGCCGACACGATCACCAGCGGCCTCGAAGGCGCCTGGACCTCGACCCCGACCCAGTGGTCGAACGGCTACTTCAACAACCTGTTCAAGTACGAGTGGGAGCTGGTCAAGAGCCCCGCGGGCGCCTGGCAATGGTCGCCCAAGGACGCGCCCGCCAACGTGCCCGACGCCCACGATCCCAACAAGACGCACAAGCCGGTGATGTTCACCACCGACCTGGCGCTCAAGCTGGATCCGATCTACGGGCCGATCTCCAAGCGCTTCCACGAGAACCCCGACCAGTTCGCCGCCGCCTTCGCCAAGGCCTGGTACAAGCTGACCCACCGCGACATGGGTCCGGTGGCGCGCCTGCTGGGCCCCGAAGTGGCCCCGCCCCAGCTCTGGCAGGACCCGCTCCCGGCCGCGGACTACGCCGCGATCGACGCCCGCGACGCGGCCGAACTCGAGCGCCAGATCCTGGCCTCGGGGCTCAGCGTGCCCCAGCTGGTCGAAACCGCCTGGGCCGCCGCGGCCAGCTTCCGCGACAGCGACAAGCGCGGCGGAGCCAACGGCGGACGCCTGCGCCTGGCGCCCCAGAAGGACTGGGCCGTCAACGACCCGGCCCAGCTGCAGACGGTGCTGGCCACCCTGACCCGCATCCAGCAGCAGTTCAACTCGAAGGGCGGCGCCAAGCGCGTCTCCCTGGCCGACCTGATCGTGCTGGGCGGCGGCGCCGCCATCGAGAAGGCCGCCGCGGATGCCGGCTTCCCGGTCGAGGTGCCCTTCACCCCGGGCCGCACGGACGCCAGCCAGGAGTGGACCGACGTCGAGTCTTTCGCCGTGATCGAGCCGGCCGCGGACGGTTTCCGCAACTTCTACGGCCCGAATGAGTGGCGCCGCCCCGAAGAAGCCCTGGTGGACCGCGCCAACCTGCTGTCCCTGACCGCCCCGGAGATGACCGTGCTGCTCGGCGGCCTGCGCGTGCTGGACGCCAACACCGGCGCCTCCAAGGCCGGCGTGCTGACGGCGCGCCCGGGCGTGCTGAGCAACGACTTCTTCGTCAACCTGCTCAGCATGGACACCCAGTGGGAGAAGGTCGCCGAGGCCGCGAACCTCTACCAGGGCAGCGACCGCAAGACCGGCGCGAACCGCTGGAGCGCCACCGCCGTCGATCTGCTGATCGGCTCCAACAGCCAGTTGCGCGCCATCGCCGAGGTCTACGCCAGCAGCGACGCCCAGCAGCGCTTCGTGGCCGACTTCGTGGCCGCTTGGACCAAGGTCATGAACCTGGACCGCTTCGACCTGGAGGCCGCTGCCCGCAGCGGCTCCTGAGGGACCCCGGGCCCCGGCCGCACCGGGCCCGCCGTTGAAACGAGCCACGCCGTGCCCGCTGGCGACAGCGAGCACGGCGTGGCGTTTGTTTTCGGGCCCCTCGAGGTGCCGCCGAGCTGCACGGCGTCTCGCAGGCCGCCGGATGGCGGCCCCCAGGCCTCCGACGGGCCGGCGCGACCGCTCGAGGGCCGCCCGGGTCGATCGCTGGCTCCGCCAGCCGACCCGTCAAACCTGCTTGACCTCGCTGACCAGCTTGGTGACCGTGGCCTTGGCGTCGCCGAACAGCATCTGGGTGTTCGGGGCGTAGAACAGCTCGTTCTCGATGCCGGCAAAGCCCGCGGACATGCCGCGCTTGAGCACGATCACGCGTTTGGCCTGGTCCGCGTTGAGGATCGGCATGCCGAAGATCGGCGAGGAGGGGTCCGTGCGCGCCGCGGGGTTGACCACGTCGTTGGCGCCGATCACCAGCACCACGTCGGTGCGCTCGAACTCGGAATTGATCTCCTCCATGTCGAGCAGCTTGTCGTAGGGCACGTTGGCCTCCGCGAGCAGCACGTTCATGTGGCCCGGCATGCGCCCGGCGACCGGATGGATGGCGAATTTGACGCTGGCGCCGCGTTTTTCGAGCAGGTCCATCAGCTCGCGCACCTGGTGCTGGGCCTGGGCCACGGCCAGTCCGTACCCCGGCACCACGATCACCGACTGGGCGTAGGCGAGCTGCAGCGCGGCTTCTTCGGCGTTGGTGCTCTGCACGCTCAGGCCTTCGGCCTTCTTGGTGCTCTTGCCCGGTCCGGCCCCGAAGGCGCCGAAGATCACGTTGCCGAGCGATCGATTCATCGCCTTGCACATGATCTGCGACAGGATGATGCCCGAGGAGCCCACCAGGGCCCCGGACACGATCAGCACCTCGTTCTGGATGATGAAGCCGGTCATCGCCCCGGCGATGCCCGAGTAGGAGTTGAGCAGCGAGATCACCACCGGCATGTCGGCGCCGCCGATCGGGATCACCAGCAGCACGCCGATGCCGAGGGACAGGGCGATCAGCGCGTAGAAGCCCAGCGCGGGGGCGTCGGGCGCGAGCGCGGTCCAGACCACCAGCCCCAGGATCGCCAGGCCCAGGGCCGCGTTGAGGGGCTTTTGGCCGGCGAACAGGATCGGCTTGCCGCTCATGACCTCCTGCAGCTTGGCCCAGGCGATGCCCGAGCCGGTCAAGGTCACCGCGCCGATCAGCACCGACAGATTGGTCGAGAGGGCCACGTCCAGGCTGGGCGCCGATCCGCTGCCTTGGGCGCGCAGGTACTCCGCGCAGGCCACCAGCAGGGAGGCCCCGCCGCCGAATCCGTTGAGCAGGGCCACCATCTGGGGCATCTCGGTCATCTTCACGCGCCGGGCCATCCACAGACCCAGGCCCCCGCCCACGGCCAAACCCGCGGCGATCGCGCCAAAGGACAGGATCTGCTGGTCGAGCAGCGTGACCGCCACGGCCAGCAGCATGCCCACGGCCGAGATGCGGTTGCCGCTGCGGGCGGTTTCCGGGCTCTGCAGGCGCTTGAGGCCGACGATGAACAGGACCGCCGCCGCCAGGTACAGCAGGCGCACCAAAGCTGCGGGGATCAACGCTTGGCCTCCCCGGGGCTCTTCTTGAACATCTGCAGCATGCGGTCGGTCACCGCATAGCCGCCCACGACGTTCATCATCGCGAAAACGATCGCCAGGAAGCCCAGGCTCGCGGCCAGCCAGCCCTGGCCGGAGCCTGCGACCAGCAGGGCGCCGACCACGGTGATGCCGGAGACCGCGTTGGCTCCCGACATCAGCGGCGTGTGCAAGGTGGGGGGGACGCGGCCGATCAGCGCCGCGCCCAGATAGGTCGCGAGCGTGAAGACGACGATGCCGCTGACGAGGGAATCGTTCATGGGTGGGGGGGCTGCGGCGCGGGCCGCCGCGCGGGCGGCGCAATCTAGCGCCCGGGCTTTGGAGCGGGTACTGGGATCGCCAGCGGGCCGGCGTTTCAGGCGGGGGCGGCCTGGGTCACCAGCATGGCCCCGGTGATCTCGTCGGCGCGGTCGACCTTGAAGCTGCCCTCTTTGGTCAAGAGGTGCTTCAGGAAGGTCAGGATGTTGCGGGACAGCATCTGCGAGGCGTGCTGGGGCATCGTGGCCGGCAGGTTGAGCGGGCCCAGGATGCGCACGCCGCCGACTTCGACCGTTTCGCCCGGTTTCGTCGCTTCGCAATTGCCGCCGGATTCGGCCGCCAGATCGACGATCACCGAGCCCGGCGCCAGGCTGCGCACGGTTTCGCTCGAGATCAGGCGCGGAGCCGGCTTGCCCGGGATCTGCGCCGTGGTGATCACCAGGTCCATGCCCGCCAGGTGGGTTCGCAGGGCCTCCTGGATGCGCTGCTGCTGTTCGGCGCTCTGCTCCTTGGCGTAGCCGCCCGCGCCTTCGGCGCCCGCGGCGATCAGCTCCTGGGCCACGACCGACGCGCCCAGGGAGCGGATCTGCTCCGCCGCCGCCGGGCGCACGTCGAAGGCGGACACCACCGCCCCCAGGCGCCGCGCCGTGGCGATCGCCTGCAATCCGGCCACGCCGGCGCCCAGGACGCAGCACTTCGAGGGCGCGATCGTGCCGGCCGCGGTGGTCAGCATCGGCAGGAACTTGGCCAGGGCCGCGGCGCCCAGCAGCACGGCCTTGTAGCCCGCCACGGTGGCCTGGGAGGAGAGCACGTCCATGGACTGGGCGCGCGTGATGCGCGGCACCTTCTCGAGGGCGAAGGCCGTCACTCCGCGCGCTTCCAGGGCCCGGATGGCCGCCGCCGCGCTGGCCGGCTGCATCAGGCACACGAGCAGCGATCCCGGCCGCAGCCAGCCGAGCTCGCGCTCATCCGGCCGCTGGACCTTGGCGATCAGATCCGAGCCCCCGAATACGTCGCCCGCGTCCCCCAGGCTGGCCCCGGCCTTCTGGTAGGCCTCGTCCGAGAAGCCCGCCGCCGCGCCCGCCCCGGCCTGGACCGTGACCCGCACCCCGGCCTTGACCAACCAGCCGACGCTCTCCGGCACGAGCGCCACCCGGGCCTCTTGGGCCACCGATTCCTTGGGAACTCCGATGTTCATGATGCGTGAGGGAAGGCCGGCCATTGTGCCCTGCCCCGCGCCTCCGCGGGCCCCCAACCGCGGCCCTTCGGCGTGGATCCGAGCGGTCGGCTGCGCCGCCGCGATGCTCGGCTGCCCACCCGGCCGCGCCGCGCCCGCCCGGGCCCGCCGCCGGTTCCTATCGATCGCCGCGGCTGCTCACTGCCCGATCCGCAGCGCCAGGCCGTTGGACAGCCCGACCTCGAGCCCGGAGGGCCCGCTGCCCATGACCGCCGCCTGCAGCCCCACCTCGAGGCCGATCCAGGCCGGCTTCTGGGCGACCGGCACCACGAAGGCCGCCTGCCCGGCCGCGAGCGGCACCTGCGCGAACAGCAGCGGCTGCGGATCCAGAGCCAGCAGCAGCTCCCCGATGCCATCCAGGAACAGCCCGCAGCCGCCCGGCCCAGCGCCGGGCAGCCCCAGGAACAGCGACGCCAGCCCGACCGGCTGGGCCGGCGCGGCCACGGACAGCGACAGGTTCGCGCCGATCTGCGCGGCTCCCCCGGCCGCCGCCAGCTGGATGTTCTTGGGCTGGCAGCCGTTCAGCACCTCGATCGCCGCGCCTCCGGGGCCCAAAGGCCCGAATTGAAGCGTGTAGAAGTTTGGGTCGACGACGGCCAGGTGCTGCAGCAGCGCCGGCGCCTCGTGGGCGATGCCCGGCGGATAATAGAACCCGTGCGGAATGCCCAGGGCGGTCAAGTGGGCTTCGAAAACCAGATTGTCCGGCGCCGTGAAGTCCAGCTGGCCGACGCTCTGCCGGATGCGCTGTCCAAGCGCCACCAGGGTCGCCGCGTGCTGCTGGGCGCGCACCCAGGGGCTTTGGGCCACGAAGTAGGCTGGATCGCTGCCCCAGACGTCTTCGTAGATCTGCAGGCGCAGCTCCAGCGGGATGCTGGTGCCCAGGGGGGCGGTCAAGAAGTCGAGCTGCAAGGGACCCGCGCCGAGCATCGAAACCCCGCCGAACAGCCCGTGGTGCTCGAATCCGAGGCGCGCAGCCCCGTAGCCGCCCATGCTGAAGCCCTCCAGGATCCGGCCCTGGCGGTTGGGGATCGTCCTGAAGCGGCCATCGACCTCCGGCAGCAGCTCGTCGATCACCACCGTCTCCATGGGCACGCTGCCGTCCTTGGAATCCGTCCACATCCCGTAGGGCATCCCGTTGGGGAACACGACGATTGCGGGCGGCAGCTTGCCCTGGGCCATCTGCGAGCTGAACCACTGGCAGACCGTCGGGATCCCGGCGATCGCCGAGCCGCTGCCGTGCAGCCAATACAGCACCGGATAACGCCGCCCTACCTGCTCCCCATAACCCGCCGGCAGCATGGCGTGGTAGGTGACCGTAGCCCCCGCCGCCGCGCTCTGAAAGCTGTACTGCTGCGCCAGCGGCGTAGGAGCCGGGGGCGTCGCCCACTGCCAAGCCAACCCCGAGGTCGGCATCCCAGCCAGGGCGATCGCAGCCAAACCGCAGTTCCGAAGTTGAAGCATGGGGGGCGCTGGTCCGTCGGGGAGCTTCCAGTCTGAACGAGCCGCCCTCAACCGGCGACCCCCGCCCCGGTTTCGCAGAACCGCGGCGATCGCGACGCCTGCCCGCGGTGGGGGACCTGCGATTTCTCGGAGGGCCCTGTTGGGCCGACCCCCCTCCAGCCGGGACGGCGAGCCCTCCAGGCCACCCCCGCCGGATCCTGCCTGGGCTTGCCCAGCTCGATGGGGCACCCTAGCCCGTGCAGCTCCGTGGTCGGCCCCTCCGCCTCTGGGGCCCGTCTGCGAATCGGCCGATTCGCCGTCGGATGTGGCGGGTCCGCGACCGACCCGGCGATCCGGTCGAGTGGGTCGCCGCTTTGTAATTGTTGTGTAAGTGTCTCATTTCGCGTCCTTGGAGTCCTTGGTTAGAACGGGAGCTCTTGGATCGCTCCTGAACAGCAGGGATTGACAGGGCGTCGGCAGCTCAGCAACTTTTGGTGCATGGATCCGGGGAACCTGCCGCCCAGACCAGAGCCTGCGCCGTCGAATTTGGCGGCGCTGGAGTGTGTGCAGGAACTGCGTTCGGGGCGGGGGCCGCGCACCAAGGGGCCGGAGTGGCTGGAGGCCCTGAGCCGCGCGGCGCAGCGCAACGGGGGCACGGCGCAGCTGATGGAGGACCTGCTGGACGGCGATCCGCTCGAGCTGCGCGTGCGCGGCGTGCACCGCTTGGCGGCCCAGAGCCGGGTGTTGCATCCGCATTTCCTGTGGCGCCAGAGCGCGGCGCGCGTGGCGTTTCGGGTGCGCGCCGGCGGTCCGCCGCGGGCCGGCCGGGCGGCCGCGTTTCTCGAACGCTGCATTGGCGAGGCGATCGCCGATCTGCTGGCGGCCTACACGGATCAGGAACTGGCCGGCGACCCGCTCGATCCCCACGACGCGATCGAATTCGGCATGATGGGGGAGCTGCTCGGCCTGCCCATGGAACACTGGCGCATCGCGACCCTGACGCAAAACCGGCTGGAGCCGGGCGTGCGGCGCGTGGCTTTCGAAGTCTTGGTGAACGGCGCGCGCCTGGAGGCCCTGTCGCAGAAGGGTCTGGGCAACCCGGTCAAGCTGCGCGAGCAACTGCGGCGCGCCCTGGAAGCCTTCGCCGCCGTGGTGCCCGGCCAGCCGCCGCCGGCGACGATCGAGGAACAGGCGCTTTCGCAGGCCTTTTGGGAGGATCCGCGATGAGCCAGCGCGAGACGATCCTCGAGCGCCTCGACCCCGAAGCCGCCGCGCTGCTGGTCGAGATCGCCGCGCGGCCGAGCTCGCTGCTGCTCAGCGCGGAGCGGGTGTCCCTCGACGACCCGTCCGGCCGCAGCCCCGGCTTCTTGACGCCGCAGACGCCCGGCCTGACGCGGGCCGAGCGCCAGCTGCTGGCCGTGCACCGCCGCGATCTGGGCCTTCTGCTGCACGAACTGGCCGCCGGCCTGATCTGGGAAGCGGACCGCTTCCAAGACCTGATGCTGGGCGCCCACGGCCCGCGCGGCGATCAGCGGCCCCAGGCCCCCGCCGTCGTGTTCGAGCGCCTGCAAGGCCCCCTCGATCCGGCCCTCGACGCGCTCAACCTGCCGCCCCACGGCCACAGCCTGACCGCCCGCATCCAAGCCCTGCTGCAAGGGCTGGCCCGGCCTAGCCCGGAGCCCACCGACACCCCGATCCGCACCAGCCTCGCGCTGGCCAACCTGCTGCTGCCGAGCCCGGTGGTGGGACTGCGGATGGCGTCCAGGTCGATGCAGCGCGGCCAGCCCCTGCAGGCGCTGAGCCGGTGCCAGGCCATGGCCGTCGACGACTTCACGAGCAACGCTCAAGCGCACCTGTGGAGAACGATGATCGGCTGCGCGGAGATGGCCACCGGCCATCATGAAGCAGCGATTCCGCTGCTCGCCCAGTCCGTGGACGAGAAGCCTTCGGGCTTCGGGGTTTTCGCCCTGCTCGCCGGTGCGCTCGCCGTGCAGGACTGGGGCGCCACCGAACAGGCCATCGACTGCTTGCAGATCCTTTCGCAGGGCCATAGCGGAGCGGAGGGCCTTCAGCGACTGGCACCCCGGGGAGGAGAACTGATCCGGTTCTTCCATCCGGGTCAAGCACTCCCATTGGCCCTGAATGCTGCCGCGGAGAGTGCTCCCCAGCATCTCCGATCTCGACTGATGCCGTGGTTCGTGACCTGGATGCCGCGATGATGACCAGCCACCGAAAACCGGGAGGGTGCCCAGCCACGCGCCGCTGGATCCGAGCGGGCGTTCTGGGTAGCTGTGCCGCACTGCTGCTGGGATCTGGCGTTCTTTGGGCTCAAGGAGTCGGCAGCGTCCCGCCCCTCAAGGCCAGCCAGCCGGTTGCCGGGGCGCTGCCGCGGTCGGGACCGCCTGCTCCGCCGGGGACGAGCGCTCTGCGTCCCTGCCTGCCCGCTCAGGGGGTCCCGGGCTGCAGCCCGAGGCATGGTGGCTAGTGGGCACTCTGCGATTTGGGGCGGCCTTGGCATTGGTCGTGGCCCTGGGGGCTGCGCTGTTTTGGTGGTCGTGGGGATCTCGCCCGCAGGGCGTCGATCCCGGCAACGCGTCCGCCCAGGTCGCTCCGCAGCCGTCCGACAGGGCCCCGAAGGCCGCTGAGTCGGACCCGGAACCGGCCTCGATCGAGGGCCAGCAGGCTGCCACCCGTTTGGCGATCCCCGGCCTGGAGCTGGGCTCGCGGCAGCCGACGGACGGCGCCGGTTTCGAGGTGCGCGTTCGGACGGCCCAGGGCCAGGCGATCGCCGGCGCGACCGTGACCTGGAGTCCGCTGACCAACGACGTGACCGGGCGCTACTCCCAATGGAGCGACAACGAGTTCCTGTGGCGGCTGGAGGCCAGGAATCGGTCCATGGAGGCGGCCTGGGCGCGGGGCGAAACGGATGGGGCGGGCCGGCTGCTGCTGACCCCCGGATTCGATCCGATCGAGGGCCAGGGCAGCGTGCTGTGGGTCAGCCATCCCGACCATGCCGCGAAGCACAGCCGCTTCGATGCCAGCCTGCCCCCCGTAGGCCCGATCGAGGTTGTCCTCGAGCGCGGCAACGGCGGCCTGGCGCGCGTCATCGGCCCCGATGGCCGTCCCGTGGCGGGCGCCGAGGTGCTGCAGCAGGCGCTGCTGCCGCTGGCGGCCTGGCCCGATTTGGTCGATCTCGACGGCCATTGCCGCCGGGCCCTGTTCCGGCGCCAGGTGACCGGCCCCTCCGGAGAAGTCCGCTTGCACGCCATTCCCGGCCGCCAATGCCTGGTGGCTCGCCACGGCGCGCTCGCCAGCCTCGAGGTGGAGGCCAACGATCCGCAGCGCATCGAACTCATCCTCGCCCCCAAGATTTCGGTCAGCGGCAGCGTGCGCTCGCGCGATGGCTCCGCCCTGGGGGAGTGGGCCCTGGTCGCCGTGTACGGCCTGCGCCGGGGCGCGGAGCCGGGTGCGCCGGATGAGCGCGTGCCGCTGGGCTCGAGCCCCGTGCTCGCCGGGCGCTTTGGCCCCGCGACCGGGGCCCTCAGCCCCGACTTCGTGGGCCTGGAAGCCGAGCTGGTGCAGGGCGAAAACAGCGTGGCCGTGGCTTTCCAGCCGGGTCCCCTCCGGCCGGGCAACCTCGAGCTCGACATCGAATACCAGACGGGCTTCCCGCGCTGGTGGCAGATCTTCGATGCGGAGTCGCTCGCCCCGCTGCCGGCCGCCGAGCTCTCCGTCTCCTGGTGGGATCGAGCGGGCCGCGTGGTCGAGCGCTCGGCAAGTTCCAGTGCCGAAGGCGTCGCCCTGCTCGTGGGCCTGCCCGCGGGGCAGCCTCTGAGCGTGCGCTGCGGAGCGCCCGACCACGAAACGGGCAGTTTCGGGCCTTTGCAGATCGAGCCGGTCAGCACCGGCGAGCCCGTGGTCCTGCACCTCCACCGCGTGCTGGGATTCGAGCTGCGCGCCCGGATCGCAGACCGTCCGGTCGTGGATTTCCAGGCCTTCCTGCGCCGCCGCGTCCCCGATTCCTACGGTCCACCCGAGCAGCGG
>JBIKLM010000509.1:0-3013 GCA_044359835.1 Planctomycetota bacterium | reverse complement strand
CTGCGGCCGCCGGATGGCGGCCAAAAGGCGTGCTGACAGGCTGGTCTGACTGCTCGGGCGCAGCCCGAGTCGATTTTTTCTCAGCCTGTCAGCCCCCGCTGGGCCGTCCCGCTTCGCCGGTGGGGATGTCCAGGGCCGGGTCGGCATCCAGGTAGGGCACCTCGAAGCCCGCGGGGCGCCGCCGCAGCAGCCAGTGGCGCCGTACGGCCGCCCAGGGCAGCGGGGCGTAGTGATGGGGGAACAGCGCGCCGCCCCGCGAGGGCTCGAGGCGCAGGTGCGGGGCCAGTTCGGCGGGGTCGAGCTCCAGCAGATAGACCTCGGCGGCGCCGGCGAAGTGGGCGTTGAGCGTGCCGCGCAGCTGCTCCGCGAAGGACAGATGCACGAAGCCCTCGCGCTCGAATCCGGAGGGGCTCCAGCCGGCGGCGCCGCTCTCGAGGGCCAGGCTGAGGGGCATGGGCAGGGCCAGGTGGAACAGGCGCTTGCTCATCGGGCTTCCGGAAGGATCTCCAGCGGCGCGGCGCCGGCGCGCCGGGCGAAGGCCTGGATCGCCGCTTCGCCCGCGGCGTCGAGGCGCAGGGTTTGCTCGCCGACGTATAGCCGCACGTGCTCGAACAGGGCCCCGTCGTCGAATTCGGCGGCGTGGCGCCGCAGGGTCGGCAGGGTCGCCTCGGGCGCCGCGTGGGCCAGGCGCAGGGAGTGTTCGAGGGCCCGATCGATCGCACGGATCCAGTCGGACCCGATCGAGCGGTGCGCGGCCACGCCGCCGAGCGGCAGCGGCAGTCCCGTGGCGCGCTCCCAGGTCGCGCCCAGGTCCTCGACCAGGTCGAGCCCGCGCTGCGGGTCGGTGAAGCGGCCCTCGTGGATGCACACGCCCAGGTCGGCGCGGCCCGCTTCGAGCGCGGGCATGATCGCGTCGAAGCGCAGCACGAACAGCTCCACGGGCTCCGGGTGGAAGGCGGACCAGAGCCGGGCGGCGGTGGTGCCGAGGCCAGGCACGGCCACGCGCGGGCGCTCCGGCAGGCGCGCGCCGCGGCGCTTCAAGACCACCGGGCCCACGCCGTAGCCCAGGGCCGAGCCGCTGCGCAGCAGGATCCAATCGCGGGGCAGGTCGAGCAGCGTGGCGAAGCTGAGCTTGGCCACGTCGAGGGCTCCGGCGCGCGCAGCCTGGTTCAGCGCCTCCACGTCGTCGAGGGTCCAGTGCACGGCGCGCTGCGGCTCGAGCGCGATGGCCCCCGAGAGCAGGCCGTGGAAGGCGTAGGTGTCGTTGGGGCAGGTCGAGAGCCCGATGCGCAGCGGCTTCACGGGCCGGGGCTCCATTCGGGCAGCGCCAGGGCTTCGAGCGCCACGGCGCGGGCGGCCTCGAGCGCGCCCTGGATGCGCCAGCGCTTGGGGTCGCGGTCGCCGACCACGTTGGACAGGCCGCGCACGATCGCCAGCGGCACGCCCGCCAGGGCGCAGGCGGTCGCCAGGGCGAAGCCCTCCATGTCCTCGGCGTCCGCGGCGGGGAAACGGCGCCGGCGCTCGGCCACCTGGGCCGGGCTGGCCGAGGCCGCGCAGGTGGTCAGGAGCGTGCCGGCGGCCCGCGGCCCGGGGCTCGGCAGCCAGAGCGGCAGCTGGTTCTCGATGCGCGGGCTGCCGCGTCCCAGGCTCTCCCCGGGCCACTGGGGAAAGCCCAGGGCGGGCGGGTCGATGAAGCCCACGCCTTCGCCGACCCCGACCCCGGTGAGCGCGCAGGCCCGGAACCAGCAGGCGCTGCCCACCGGCCAGCGGCCGGGGTCGTAGGTGCCCGCGATGCCCACCAGCAGCACCCGGGCGGGGGCGAGCCGCGCCAGGAGCTCGGCCGTGCGCGCCGCCGCGGCCACCGGGCCGAATCCGCACAGCTCGAGCCGCTCGGGCCCCTCGGGCAGGCCCCCGAGCTCCTCGAAACGGCGCCGCTCGAGCTCCGTGGGCAGCAGGACCAAGGTCTTCGGCGGGGCGCTCATCTCCGGTCGGATCCGAGCAGATGTATAACCTTTGCCCTCGAAATCCGGCGTCCCTGCCTGAGCCCTCCCGCCCCGTGGTCCAACCCGACCCCCAGATCCTGACCGGCATCCAGCTCTTCGCCGACCTGGGGCCCCGCGTACTCGCCGAACTGGCCGCCCTGGCCAAGCGCCAGCGCTTCGAGCTGGGCCGGCACCTGTTTCGCGCCGGGGAGCCGCGCACCTCGCTGCTGTACCTCTCCGCGGGCCGCGTCTCGATCAGCGACCCCGCCGGCGACGCCTTCGGAGACCAGCCTTTGAGTTACGGGCCCGGCGACGTGCTCGGCGAGGGCGTGTTGATCGAAGGCAGCCGGCACACCGTCGACGCCCTGGCCAGCGAGCCGACCGAGGTGTGGGCCTTCGAGCGCGACGACCTGGTGCGCTTCTTCGCCACCCGCGCCGAGGAGCGCGCGCTGGTGCTGCGCTCGGCCCTGCAGCTCTTGACCCGGCGCCTCGAGCAGCTCAGCCAGCAGCGCTTCCCCGAGCTGGCCCAGTACTCGACCGGGCGCACGCGCAGCGAACACGACCTGCTCGGCGATCGCGAGGTGCCCCGCGACGCTTATTGGGGCGTGCAGACCGCCCGCGCGGTGGAGAACTTCGCCGTTTCGGGCCGCGTGCTCAGCGACTACCCCGAGCTGATCCGCGCCCTGGCCCTGGTCAAGCAGGCCGCTGCGCGCGCCAACCGCGAGTGCGGCGTGCTGCCCTCGCACATCGCCGAAGCGATCGAGCTGGCCTGCCTCGAGCTGCGCTCCGGCCGCCTGCACTCGCAATTCGTGGTCGACCCGATCCAGGGCGGCGCCGGCACCTCGACCAACATGAACGCCAACGAGGTGATCGCCAACCGCGCGCTGGTGCACCTCGGCCACCAAAAGGGCGAGTACGAGCACTGCCACCCGAACAACCACGTCAACCGCAGCCAGTCGACCAACGACGTCTATCCCACGGCGCTCAAGCTGGCCATGGTCGACGCCAACCAGCGCCTGCTCGGCGAGCTC
>JBIKLM010000105.1:0-10931 GCA_044359835.1 Planctomycetota bacterium | reverse complement strand
CTCGGGCGGTGCCCAAGCGGTCAGACCAGCCTGTCAGCATGCCCTTGGGCCGCCATCCGGCGGCCGCAGAGGCTGGGATCGTCGCTGCGCGCCGTTTTTTTCTCCTAAACCCATGAGCTCAGGTGGGCCGGGCCGTGGCCGGCAGCGACCCGGCCGGAGCCGTGAGCGGGTCGGGGGCACTCGGCCGCTCCAGATCTTGGATGCCGATCGGGCGCGAGGTCTGCTGGATCGGCGGCTCCCGGGACAACCTGCGGATTGCGTCCAGGAACTGGAGCGCCCGCTTCCTGCTAATGGCTCGCGCGCAGCGCTTTACCCTGGCTCGCAACCGGCGGGAACCCGGCGCGCTCGCGGGCATCCAAAGCGAGGAGCCGCGGCAAGCCCGCGGCTCCGTGGGGAGCGAGCCATCGGTCGGCGCCCGTCCCCGCCTCGCCCCGCCGACCGCTTCGGGACCCGCCGCCATGCTGTCCAAACTGCTGCCCGCCAACGAACATCCCCTGGAGCGCGCGCTGCGCGTGCTGCTCGGGCTCGGCCTGCTGTCCCTGGTCTTCCTCGGCCCCAAGACGCCCTGGGGCTGGATCGGCCTGGTGCCCCTGGCGACGGGCCTGCTCGGGAGTTGCCCGCTCTACACCCTGCTGGGCATCTCGACCTGCCCGCTCAAGCGCACCTGAGCGCGCGGCCCGCCGCGCGGTCCTCAGGGCCTGGGTCCAGCTCGTCCCTAGAGAGGCTTCGAAAAATCGGCGCGCAGCGCCGATCCTAGCCTGTGGGCCGTCGGATACCGGCCCAGAGGCTCCCATGCTGGGAGTTGCGGCTCAGGCGCTCTCAGAGCCGCAGCACCCGCTCTTCAGGGCAGGAAACTCTTGGGGTTGGCCATCTTGCGCGGCAGGTACTCGTCGATCACGAAGTTGAGGCCCCACTTGGCCAGGGCTTGTTGCTCGGCGCGCACGCCCATGCGCAGCAACTGGTTGATGGCCAGCTCCCACTCCTTGTGGGCGCGGAAGAAGGGGTCGTTCTTGAGCGCGTCCTTGGCGCGCTTGATGTCCACCTCGACCAGTTTGTGGGTGGCGTCCTCGAGCTTGAAGTCGAGGATGTCCTGGGGCGTGACGCCCAGATAGCGCGCCTGCGGCACGCAGAACAGGCGGTTGATATGGGCCGCGTTGCCCGAACCAACCTTGAGCGTGCGGTAGATGTTGCCGATGCCGTAGGGGTCGCAGTCGACGAAGCAATAGACCGGCAGCTTCTTGTCGTCGGAGAGGCGCCGGATGAAGCGGCGCTGGGCGCGGCTGGGCACGCCCTGCATCGAGATCAGGATGCAGTTGGCGTCGCGCCAATAGTCGTGCTCGTTGAGCCGATCGAACATGCCGCTGGTCTCGATGGCCAGGATGAAGTCGGCCTTGGTCTCGAACTTGAGGTGCTCGACCGAGCTCGGGATCGTGTAGGCGCCCGAGCCGAAGCGGGTGCAGTCGATGCGCAGCTCCTCGCCGGTGCGCTTGTCGCGGTCGATGATCACCAGCTCGCCGGCCAGGGCCCCACCGTGCTCCTCCGGACGGTAGCGCAGATGTTCGCGCGAGAGCCCGTCCAGGCTGGCCATGGCCTCGATGTCGTCCATGACCGTGTCCGACTCGGGCTGGTCCATGAACTTCGCGTCGCCCCAGTTCTTGCTGATGTAGTAGGCCTCCCGCTTGGTAGCGAAATCGTCCTTCTCGACCATCTCCTTGGAGAGGGCCATCAGCCGCAGGGTCTGGGCGAAGCTCTTGACCGTGTTCACGCTGAGGGCGCGCGACTTGCGGCCGGTGCCCAGCTCGAAGTAGCCGGTCTGCTTGGAATAATTGACGTTGGCCAGGCTGCGCTGCGGGAACTTGAGCTCCGGCAGCACATGCTTGAGGATCGAGCTGTTGGTGCGCTCGGCGGTGTGCTTGATGATCGCCAGCGTCTTGGTGTCCTGGGCCGAGAGCTGGCTCGGATCGCGTTTCTCCTTCTTGGGCGCCGGTTTTTTCGCCGACGCTTGGGTCGTCTTCTTGCTCGCCTTCTTGGCCATGGGGGCGCGGGGTCAGGATCTCGGGGCGCGGGGTCAGGATCTCGGGGCGCGGGGTCAGAATTTGCGGCTCTTGTGGAGCACGGTCTCGAGGGTCTGCACGGTCTCGTCGCGCTGCCCGTCGGAGAGCTCGAGGATCTGCTGCAGGGCGATGCCGATGTGGGGGATGTACTTTTCGATGAAGGCGCGCTTGTTGAATTCGGCCTTGAGGCGCTTGCCCTTGCGGATGTAGGTCCCGAGCTTGCGGCCGCACTCCTGCAGACCCAGCTTGATCTCCTTCAGGATCTCGGGATAGGAGGCGATGGCCTCCTTGGATTCCGAGGTGAAGGGCACCCACACGGAGGCGATGTGCACCAGCACCGCCATGGGGCCGATCGGCAGGGCGCCCTTGGGCTGGGACAGGCCGTAGGACTTCCAGTTGGTGCCGATCACGGCCTTGGTCACGGCGCAGGCCGATTGCTGGTGCAAGAGCGGCACGCGGTTGGCGAAGCGCAGCACACGCACCGGCTCGTCCGCGTCGGCCACCAGGTCTTCGGTGGCCTCCGCGGCCTTGCCGCGCTTCTTGATCCGGCCCTCGTCGTCGACCTCGAGGCCCACGCCGCCCGGCTTGCCGTAGGCGATGCCGACCTCGATCTGGAAGGGGTTGCCGCGATAGACCGCCGGGGGCCGCGTGGCGGTCACGTAGAAGTCGGCCTCGATCTCCTTTTCGAGGCCCACGCGCAGCAGGTCCTCGCCGATCGGCGCGATGCAGTCGGTCGAGGGCGCCGAGATGCGCGTGGCCTGGATGGCGGCGTGCAGGGCGCTGGCCTCCTCGCGGGCGATGCGGCTCGGGTAGGACTTGACCGAGAGGCCCTTGCCGGCCTTGGTGCAGATCTCGTCGGCCACCTTGGGACCGACGCGCGAGAACTCCTCCTGCAGGAAGCCGCCCAAGGAGCGCGCGGGCGTGTCTTTGAGCATCGCGATCAGCCGGCCCAGCTCGACGCCGTGGGGGTGGGGCTTGATCTCGATGGTCTCCTTGGGCAGCTCCTTGGAGCGCCGTTCGTAGAGCACCTTCTCGCCGCCCGGGTCCTGATAGCCGAGCGTCAGGTGCGGGTTGGCGATGGCGGTCTGCTTGAGGTACATGTCGACCGAGCGCAGGCCCTTTTGGTACTTGGCCTCCATCTCGATCTCGACCCGCGTGCCGTGGGAGCGGCTCCACTCGATCTCGTTGTCCTGGTGGATCTCCGGCTTGTTCTTGGCCGTGTCGATCGAGAGCAGGTACTCGCGGGCCGGCTTGCGGGCGCCCGGCTTGCTGACGATGCGCACCGGTTTGCCGGTGGTCAGCTGGCCGTACATGCCGGCCGCTGCGATGCCGATGCCCTGCTGGCCGCGGGTCTGGCTGAGCTTGTGGAATTTGGAGCCGTAGAGCAGCTTGCCGAAGACCTTGCCGACCTGCTCGCGCACGATGCCGGGGCCGTTGTCCTCGACCACCATGCGGAAGCGGTTCTCCTGGTCGGTGGGGTGGATCTCCACGTGGACCTCCGGCAGGATGCCGGCCTCCTCGCAGGCGTCGAGGGAGTTGTCCACGGCCTCCTTGACCGCGGTCAGCAGGGCCTTGAGCGGCGAATCGAACCCGAGCAGGTGGCGGTTCTTGGTGAAGAACTCCGCCACGGAGATCTCGCGCTGGCGCTCGGCCAGCTCCTCCGCCGAAACCTGACGGCGCGGCGCTCCCGGGGGCGCTTCTTTGCCGGCGGACTTGCCGGCGGCCTTTCCGGGAGACTTGGTGCGCGCCCGCACCGGTTCAGCCGCGGGCGCCTCTGCTGTGGCCGCGGCCGGCTCCGCAGCGGGATCCGCGGGGCTCGACGCGGCGGAGGCCGCGGCCGCGCGCTTGGGGCGGCGGGCGCGGGGCGGTGCGTTGACCTCGGATTCGAGGCCATCGAAGAGGGTCGGGCTGTTGTGCGGCTCGGCTTCCACGGCGAAGGGTTCCACGGGGTGCGGCGCTGATTCCATGCATCGCCGCTCCCCGGTGCAACAGCAGGGCCGCGCGATCCGCTGGCGGCGGGACGAAAGCGCGGGCGGCTCAGGGGGCACGCAGGCGCCGGGCCATGGGCAGGGTCATGGGCCCTGCGGCCGCCGGCTGGCGGCCCAAAGGCATCTGACAGCCTGGTCTTGCGGCTTGGGCGCAGCCCGAGCCGATGATTCATCAGGCGGTCAGGCGAACAGGCGCCACAGGCCGAAGCCCAGGGCCAGCAGCAGCGGCTTGCTCGAGATGCAGCCGAGGCGCAGGTAACGTTGCTGCAGGGACCCGGCGCAGTGCGGGCAGACCCGCGGCGTCGGGCGGGGCAGGGCTGCTTCGCAGTGCGGGCAGCGCTCGAGTTCGAGGATCCGGGGGCTCATGGGCGGGGCAAGCCCAGCGGCCACAGGCTCGGGTCCGCGCCGGCTTCGGCGGCCACCAGGTCGCGGAAGCGGGCCAGGGAAGCGGCCTGTTCGTCGGGCTCCAGGGCGTAGCAGCACTCCTGGGACAGATAGCGTACGAGCCGGGCGACGGGCAGGCCTAGGGCCCGAGCGCCCGATTCCGCCAGCGGGCCCAGGCTCGCACGCCCGCGCTCCGCGGCGGCCTCGAACAGCTCGCGGTGCTGCTCCAGGCCCACGCCGGGCCGGGCGATCCAGCAGGCGAACACGAAGGGCAGCCCGGTCGCGGCGCGCCACTCTGCCGAGGGATTCCAAGCGGGCCCGCTGGCCGAGCAGGCCGCCTGGGACTCGGCCGCCAATTCGGCGGACTCGAGCAGCGCCCGGTCCCCGATGCGCAGCCAGGCGTCGCCAGCGGCGCGCGGATCCTCGCCGGGGGGCAGCTCCAGGAACTCGGGCCGCGGTCCGCCCTTGAGGGCCAGCAGGCCGCGCACCAGGGCCGCCGAGGTGCGGCTGGCCGGGTCGAGCGCCACCCGGCGGGTCTCCGCCAGGGGCCGGCGCAGGAACAGCTGCACCGAGCCCACGAAGCCGCGGCCGGCGACGCAGGGGCCCGCCAGGGTGGCGTAGCCCGGCCGCCGGAACAGCTCGATCGAGCTGACCAGGGCCACGTCCAGCTCCCCGCGCCGCAGCCCCTCGACCAGTTCGCTCGGCAGGCGCCGCGAATACTCGACCCCCGGCGCCGACTCGAGGCCCAGATCGAGCGGGCGGCCCACCAGGTAGGGCACGGAGCCGATCCTGAGAGCCGGGGCGGCGGGGGTCACCGGCGCAGTGTAGCCAGGCCGCTGGCTACACTCCGCGCGCATGTGGCCCGCGGTCTTCGTCGCGCCGCCCTGGGCGGACTACGAGCTGTTCGATTCGGGCGGCGGCGAGAAGTTCGAGCGTTTCGGGGCCCACAGCCTGGTGCGGCCCGATCCTCAGGCGCTGTGGCGCCCGCGGTTGCCGGCCGAGCGCTGGAAGCGCGCCGACCTCCGCTTCGAGCGCGAGAGCGATCGCGGCGGGCGCTGGCGGGCGGGCCCCGCGGCCCCGCCGGCCCTGTGCGGCCCGGAGCCGAGCTGGAGCGTGGCCTTCGGCGCGGCGCGCTTCCTGATCCGGCCCACGCCCTTCAAGCACCTCGGGCTGTTCCCGGAACAGCAGGGCAACTGGCTCCTGCTGGAGGAACTCTGCCAGCGCCTGCCCGAGCCCCAGGGCCTCAACCTGTTCGGCTATAGCGGGGCCGCTTCGGTGATCGCGGCCCGCGCGGGGGCGCGGGTGCGCCACGTGGATGCCTCGCGCGCGGCGCTCAAATGGGCCCTCGACAACGCGGCCCTCAACGGCTTGCCGGAGGGGCGCGTGGTGCCGGTCCTGGAGGACGCCCTCGACTTCTGCCAGCGCGCCGTGCGGCGCGGCGAGCGCTACCAGTTCGTGCTGCTCGACCCACCCCATTACGGCCGCGGGCCCAAGGGCCAGAAGTGGCAGCTCGAGGAGGGCCTGGCGCCGCTGCTCGAGCTGTGCGAGCGCCTGCTGGCCGAGCGCGGCCTGCTGATCCTCTCGACCTACGCGGTCGGCTATTCGCCGCTGGCCTTCGCCAACCTGCTCTCCGGCTGGCCGGCGGGCCAGGTCGCGGTGGGCGAGCTGGCCCTGCGCGAAGGCGACGGACGGCGCCTGCTGCCGGCCGGCTTCTGCGCCCGCTACGCGCGCGGTCTCGATCTGGACCTGGGCCCGCGCCCATGAGCCCGGCGCAGCGCGGCGAAGCGGACCTAGAGGTCCTGTTCGAGGACAACCACCTGCTGGCCCTCCACAAGCCCGCCGGTCTGCCGGTGGTGCCCGACGAGAGCGGGGATGTCAGCTTGTTCGAGCTGGCCAAGGGCTATCTCAAGCGCCGCTACCAAAAACCCGGCGAGGTCTTCCTGGGGGTCGTGCATCGCCTCGACCGGCCGGTCTCCGGCCTGGTCCTGTTCGCGCGCACCTCCAAGGCCGCGGCGCGCCTCTCGGCCCAGTGGCGCGCCCACGCGGTCTCGAAGCGCTACCTAGCCCTTGGCCAGCCCGGGCCCTTGCCGCGCGCCGGCGAGCACTCCCAATGGCTGCAGAAGGACGAAGCGGCGCGGCGCGTGCGCGTGTTGCCGGGTCCCCGGGCCGGCGCGCTCGAGGCCCGCACGCGCCTGACCGCGCGCGCGCTGCCGAGCGGGACCCTGGCCTTCGAACTCGAGCCCCTGACCGGGCGCCCGCACCAGCTGCGCGTGCTCTGCGCGAGCCTCGGCGCGCCGCTGCTGGGCGACCTCAAGTACGGCGCCGCCCAGGCCTTGCCGGACCGCTCGATCGCTTTGCACGCGGAGCGGCTCTCCTTCGAGCACCCCACGCAGCGCCAGGCCCTCGAGCTGTCCACGCCGCCCCCGGCGACCCCCTGGTGGGCCGAGCTCTCGGCCGGGCGGGGTCCCGCGGGTGGCGAGCAGAGTCGATGAAGGCGCTGCCCCGGCGCGTCGGATCTCTCCGGCCGGCGGCGTCTCCAGCGCGCGGCGCTGCGTTGGGGGGGCCGCGGTGCGCCCCAGGGCAGCCTGCGCCGCGGCCGGTGCCGGCGCGCGCGGGGGGCGGCCGGTCCGCGCGGATGCGCGCGCCGCTAGCGCTCGGCTCCGAAACAGACCTCCACGAGGGGCCCGGTCAGGTGCTCCGCCAGGTCGCGGATACCCTCCCCGTTCAGGTGGCAGGGATCGTAGTAGCGCTCCGCCGGCTCGGCCGTGAACAGCCCCGTGGCGTCCACCAGGCGCACTCCGCGCTGGCGGAGCGCCGCGCCGCGCTCGCGCAGCCGCGGATAGCCGAGGCGCACGCCCTCCAGCCAGGCCTGGGGCGGCAGGGGGATGGCGCGCTCGCGCTCGTGCATCGGCTTGGCCCCGGGGTCGTGCAGGGTCGGCTGGAGCGCGTGCAGGTAGCGGATGCCGTGGAAGCTGCACAGGGCCTGCATGGCCAGGGAACCCTGCTCCCAGGCCCCGAGGGCGGTTTCGATCAGGGCCTCCGGCGCCGCGTCGAAGGGCGGGCCGTCGCGCTCGGGCACCGGACCGCCCTGCTCGCGGCCGAGCTCCAGCCGCACGCGCTCGGCGCGCAGGGCCTGCAGGCGCGCCAGGCCCAGGTTGAAGCGCGATTCGATCCAGCGGCTGGCCACGGCGCTCTGCAGCCAGCCCCGCTCGCGGCTTCGGTCCAAGAGCCCGGTCAGTCGCTCCCGCTCGCTGAACAGGGCCGCGATCACCCGCAGGCGCTCCTGCCCGCTGGCCAGGCGCTCGGGCAGCACCGATTGCCAGCCATAGGAATAGAGCGGATGGATGCCGAAGTCGCGTCCGATTTCGAAGGCCACCGCCACTTCGTTGAAGCCGTCCAGCTCGAGCACGGCCTCCGGTCGGGCGCCGAGCGAGAGCAGGTACAGCAGCCGGTTGGCCTGCTGGGGCTGCTTGAAGCGGCCGTGGGCGAAGTTGAGCAGCACGAGCTCGCGCCCGGCGGCGCGGGCCGCGGCCTGGAGCACCTCCGGCGGCCTGGCGACCAGGAAGTCGCCCAGGTGCACGGCCACCGACCCGCCCATCACCAGCACCTCGAACTTGCCTTCGTTCGACGGATCGCGGAAGTGCGCCAGCACGGCGCCCTCGTCGAAGCCCGCTTCGATGCCCGTGTAGGGATGCAGGCGCGTGACCCCATCGCTGGCTTCGCTGCGCTCGCGATCGCCGGTGCGGGGCAAGAAGTCCGCCAGCCGGTCGAGGCGCTGGCGCAGGGCCCCTTCCACCGCCGCGGCATCCGCCGGCAAGCCCGCCTGCGCACGCCAGAACTACAAACACCGATCGGCCAGCAGCGCCGTGAGCAGGGCGCTGGCCAGGGCGATCAAGACACGCGGAACGACCTGCGGCCGGGGCTGACGCATCGTTGGGCCCTGAGCGTACCGGTCCGCAGGCCAGGTGGGGAGCCGGCCCTTCCGTTCGGTCCTCGCGGCGGCGCCTGCAGAGGAACTCCGGTCCGAGGGGGGTGTTCAACGGCCTGTGCGGCCGACCTGAACCTTCGGGATCCTTGGCAGCGGCCCCCCCCCGGCCCGGCACCCCCCCGAGGCCCGTTGCAGTCGGCGCTGGGCCCCGAGAGGCCCAGCGGCGAGGCTGAGGCGTCTAGGCAGCGGCGGGGAGTCGCTGCGATCGGCGACGCCCGCCGCCACGCGAGTTGGCCGTCATCCAGCCTTCCGCGCGATTGCGATGCGCATGCATCGAACCGTGCTGCGGAGCGGGTGTCGACCCAACCGGCTCGCGATCGCCGTGGCCTGTGCAGTCCTCCGGGGAGGGACAGGGGGGCCGATCACTCGCTCGAGACTCGGGCGCCGGGCGAAGCCGTAGGGGGCGCGCGGATCGCCAGGCGCCGGCCGAGGCGCCAGCCGGGACGGCGCTCGAGCTGGCCGTCGGCCGAAAGGGTCCAGAGCTCGAATTCGGGCTCGGGCAGGGGGGCGAGGTCGGCCGCCGCGGAGTTTGCCGCGCGATAGCGCTCGAGGGCCTCGCCGTGGCGCAGGGCCGGCCGCTCGCCGAGGTCGAAACCGCGCGGCGCGGCGCTGGTCTCCGCCAGGGAGTAGCCCCAGAGCCCCTGCACCGACAGGTTCAGCTGATAGCTGGCGGCGCCGCTGGCCGCCACGACCACCAGGTGGAACTCCTGGCCCGCGCCGGGCACGGAAAAGCCGCCGAATTCGCTTGGCCCGTAGCCCTGCCAGCAGTCGACGGTGACGCCGCTCCAGGGGTCGTAGAGGCACAGGTCCAGGTCCGCCGGGAAGGCCGAGCCCGAAAGCAGCGCGAAGTCGATCCACAGGGGCTGTGTGGCCACGAACGCGAAACCATCCACGGCGTCCGGCCCGAAGCCGCCCTGGCCGGCCACCTGGCCGTAGATTTCGATCTGGGCGCCTGGGCCGATCGGGCCGATGCCGTTGGCGCTGAAGGCTTGGTTGTTGGGTTCCTGCTCGAGCACCTTCAGGGTCGGGTCGAAGGGATCGTGGGTGCGGTGCTCGATGCCGCAGGCGCAAAGCGCCAGGCCGGCGAGCGGGGCGAACCAGGGGCGCATGGCTTGTCCTCCGGGGAGGGCGTGGGTCCTCGGGAGTGGGCGCCGCGGGTCTGCGGCGGGGTCCCTTCCCGGGGCCGGCCCGCAGATTGCAAGCGCCGTGCCGGAGCCCTCGCTCCGCGGCGCTTCCTGGGGCAGGGATCCGGGGCTGCCGTGGCCGTCGGCCCGCGGGCTGGGGGGCGGGCAGGGGCGCGCGGCGGCGCGCAGGGGCGGGGCCCAGGCATGCCTCCGGCGCCGGGCTGGCAAGCCCCTGCCGAGCTCCGGCTGGCCCGCCCTTTCCGAGCTCGATCGGCCGCTGCGCCGTTAGGCCGGCACGCCGCTGCCGCTGCCGGCGGCGCGGCCCCCTCCCGACCTCGGGCTGCAGCTGCCCTGGGGGCCGCCGTTCAGGCGCTTTCCGCGCTCCAGAGCACGTTGTAGAGCGTGTCGCGCTCGACCGGGATGCGCCCGGCGTCTTCGATCCAGCGGATCAGCTCGGCGCGCTTGACCTGCTGGGGCGTGGTGGCGCCGGCGTCGTGGTAGATCTTCTCCTCGACCACCGTGCCGTCCACGTCGTCGGCCCCGAAGGACAGCGCCGTCTGGGCCACGGGCACATCCATCAAGATCCAATAGGCCTTGATGTGCGCGATGTTGTCGAGCATCAAGCGGCCCACGGCCAGCTCGCGCAGCTCGTCCACCGCCGTGGGTCCCGGCAGGTGGCTCCACTCGTTGTTGGCCGGGTGGAACGAGAGCGGGATGTAGGTCTGGAAGCCGCCGGTCTGGTCCTGCAGCGCGCGCAGGCGGGAGAGGTGGTCGATGCGCTCCTCGCGCGTTTCGAGATGGCCGTGCAGCATGGTGCAGTTGGAGCGCAGCCCCGCGCGGTGTATCTCGCCGGCCAGCTCCAGCCAGCGCTCGCCGCTGATCTTGTTGGAGTAGCCGAGCTGGTGGACGCGCTCCGCGAAGATCTCGGCCCCGCCGCCCGGGCACGAGCCCAGACCCGCCGCCACCAGGTCCGCCAGGACCTCCTGCAGGTCGCCCTTGCCCGCGTCGCGCTTGCCCGCACGCCAGATCTGGTCGATCTCGACCATGGTGAAGGCCTTGATGTGGATCAGGGGCCGGGCGGCCTTCACCGCGCGCAGGAGATCCAGGTAGTAGCCGTAGGGGATCTTGGGCCAAACCCCGGCGACCATGTGCACTTCGGTGACCGGCTCGTGCAGGTGGGCGCGGATCTTGTCCGCGGCCTGCTCGGGGCTCAGCAGGTACGCGCCCTCCTGGCCGGGCAGGCGATCGAAGGAGCAGAACTTGCAGAATTTATTGCAATAGTTCGTGTAGTTGATGTGCTGGTTGACGTTGAAATAGGTGCGGTCCCCGTGCCAGCGCTCGCGCGCGCGGTTGGCCAGGGCGCCGACCGCCTGCAGGTCCTCGGCGGCGTACA
>JBIKLM010000508.1:0-3025 GCA_044359835.1 Planctomycetota bacterium | reverse complement strand
CAATTCTGGCTCGACAAGTGGCACCCCGACGTGGCCGAGGAATACCAAGCCTTCCTGGAGCAGGAAACCAACCAAGCCGGCCTGACGCCGGCCCAGGTACGCGCTTGGACCCCGCCGGCCGCGAAGCGCGGGCGGGCCAAGCAACAGCCGGGCTGATTCGCAGGCCCGGCCGCCGACCTGAATTTCCAGATCCGTCAGGGAACCCAGAAGACCGCCCTGTTTCCATGTTGATCCGTGAACTGATCGCCATTCCCGAGCAAGTCGGGGCCCAGGATTTCGTGCTCAAGCTGTCCGAGGGGGTCGGGGCGGGCGCGGCGCGGGCGCTGGACGAGTATGTGCTGACCGATGCGCTGGTGCGGCGCTTTGACGAGGCCCTGGATCTGGTGCAGGCGACCCTGGGGATCTCGCGGGAGCCGGCCGGCGGCTGGCACCAGGGGCCGCACCAAAAGGGGCGCGCGATCTACCTGCACGGCAGCTTTGGCAGCGGCAAGAGCCACTTCATGGCCGTGCTGGACCAGGTGTTGAACGGCGAGCCCAAGGCCTGGGGGCGCGCGGAGCTGGGGCCGGTGATCCAAAAGCACGGGGAGTGGCTGCGCGGCAAGCGCTTCTTGCGCGTGCCGTATCACATGCTGGGGGCCGAGAGCTTGGAGGAGCGGGTCTTCGAGGGCTATTTGCGGCTGGTGCGCGAGAAGCACCCGGGGGCGCCCCTGCCGGCGTTGTATGGCAGCGACGGGCTCCTGGAGTCGGCCAATGCCGTGCGCCAGAGGATGGGCGACGCCCAGTTCTTCGCCATGCTCTCCGAGGGCGCCGAGGCGGAGGCGGGCTGGGGCGAGCTGTCGAGCGCCTGGACGCCGGCGCGCTTCGAGGCGGCTCTCGCGCGGCCCAGCGGCGACGGGGAGCGCACCCTGCTCGCCGAGCGCTACCGCGAAGCCATGGGGCTGACCGGCCAAGAGGCCGGCAAACCGGTGGAGTTCGCCCTGGGGCTCGAACGCCTGAGCCAACACGCCGCTGGGCTCGGCTACCACGGGCTGGTGCTGTTCCTGGACGAGCTGATCCTGTGGCTGGCCGGGCGCTCCAGCACTCCGGGCTTCATCGAGGCCCAGGTGGAAAAGCTGGTCAACCTGGTGGAGTCGAACCGCATGCAGCGGCCGATCCCGCTGATCGGCTTCATCGCCCGCCAGCGCGACCTGCGCGAGCTGATCCAGCGCAGCTCCCTGGGGGCCGAGCAGATCGACATCGACGACAAGCTGGCCCACCACCAGGGGCGCTTTGCGGAGATCCGGCTGGAGACCCGGGATCTGCCCGAGATCGCCCAAAAGCGCCTGCTGCGGCCCAAGGACCCGGCCGCCAAGGCGGCCATCGACCGGGCCTTCGAGGGACTGCGGCGCGGCAACGAAGAGCTGTTCAAGGTGCTCTTGGGGGCGGACTACACGCTGGAGGACTTCCGGCGCGTCTATCCCTTCAGTCCGGTGCTGGTCGACACCCTGGTGCAGGCCTCGGCCATGCTGCAGCGCGACCGCACGGCCCTGCGCGCCATGCTGCAGTTGCTGGTCAAGCGCCGCGACGACCTGGAGCTGGGCGAGGTGATCCCCGTGGGCGACCTCTACGACGTGATCAGCAGCGGCAGCGAGGCCCTGAGCGGGGCCTTCAGCCAGGCCTTTGGCCGCGCGCGGTTGCTGTACGAGCAAAAGCTGGTGCCGCTGCTGGAGCGCCAGCATGGGCTCTCCCGGGAGGCGCTCTTGAAGCTGTCCTCCGGGGACCCAAAGCGCGCCGCCTGGCGTGCGGACGATCGGCTGCTGAAGACCCTGGTGCTGGCGGCGCTGGTCTCCGGAGTGCCGGCCCTCGAACACCTGGACGCGCGGCGCATCGCGCACTTAAACCACGGCTCCTTCAAGGTGGCGATCCCCAACACCGAGCACACCCAGGTGCTGCGCAAGCTGCGCCAGTGGGCCGCGGAGGTGCCCGAGATTCGGCTGCTGGGGGATCAACAGAACCCGGAAATCGGGCTCGAACTGCACGGGGTCGACCTGGAGGGCATCCTGCAGCGGGCTGCGGAGCACGACAACCACGGCAACCGCATGCGGCTCTTGCAGGGGCTGCTACTGGAGGAGCTGGAGCTGCCCGCGGAGACCCCCGATCCGGTGCTGGTGCACGAGTGGCGCGGGGTCAAGCGGCGCATCGAGGTGCGCGTGCAGAACGTGCGCACCCTGCCCCTGGATGCCCTGGGGGCCTGTGAGGAGGACTGGCGCATCCTGCTGGACTATCCCACCGATGACCTGCCCGACGGCGCCGAGCGCGATGCCTCGAAGCTGCGCGAGTTCCAGCGCTCCGGTCGCACGGCGCGGGTGCTGGTGTGGTTGCCGCGCTTCTTCAACCACCAGGGCCGCCAGGAGATCGGGCGATTGGTGGTGATCAACCGCGTGCTGGCCAGCGAGCAGAGCCTCGAGAACTATTCCGAGCACCTCTCCAGCGCCGATCGGGCCCAGGCCAGGAACCTCTTGAAGGGCCAGCGCGATACCTTGAAGCGCAATTTGCTCGGGCACCTGCGGGCGGCCTTTGGGCTGTCCAACGACGCGCTATCCCTGCGCGTGCTGGATGAGGCCATGGTGCTGCCCCAGCAGCTCGTGTCCTTGGAGCCGAGCTTCGAGCCGCGCTCGCCGGGCACGGGCAGCCTGCGTCAGGGGCTCTTGGACCTGTGCGAGCAGGCCCTGGCCCAGCGCTATCCGAAGGCGCCCGCGTGGCCGCGGGTGCCGGCGAAGCGCGACCTGGCGCGGGTCTTCGAGTTGGCCATGGAGGCGGCCCAGGATCCGCGCCGGCGGCGCGCCCTCGACAGTCAGGACCAGCGGCTGATGCGCGATTTTGCGCTGCCGCTGGAACTCGGGCAGGTCGAGGCGGCCTTCGTGTTGGGGGACGGCTGGGAGAAGCACTTCAGCGCCGAAGCGCGGCGTGCAGGCGGCAGCGCGGGCGGCAGCCTGTCGGTGGGCGACCTGTGGGGCTTCATCGATCGGCCCAAGGCGCGCGGGTT
>JBIKLM010000580.1:0-2512 GCA_044359835.1 Planctomycetota bacterium | reverse complement strand
GAGCTGCAGGTCGCGGCGCCGGTCCTCGGGCAGCAGCTGCTCCAGGTCTTCCCCCAGGACCGCCAGCCGCTCGCCGGCTGCGGCCAGGCCGAGCAGGGCCGGCTGGTTCGCCGCGATCAGGGGCTGGAATCGGCGCCCCTGCTCGAGGTCGATCGCCCCGACCCCCTGCAGGCGCGAGCCCTTGTCGGAATAGGCCACGAACAGCTGGCCCGCACCGCGCGCCGAGCGATGGAAGCGGCGGCCCCCGGCGGAGAGCCGCCAGATGGGAGCCAGGTCCGCGGTCGAAAGCGCGAAAACCTCGCTGGGAGCCACGCACACGCACACCGAGGCGCCCACGTGGGCTTCGTCGAACTCCCCCACCGTGGCCAGGACCTCGAGTTCGCCGGAATCGGCCGCCAGGCGCGCGGCCCGATGGCCCGAGGCGCTCGGACCGAGCACCAGGAGCTGGTTCTCGGCCGAGTAGCCGGCCCCGAATCCGCGCCCGTAGCCCACTTCACAGGGCGCGAACCAGCGCCGCTCGCCGCTCTGGCGGTCGAAGGCGCCGACCTTCGCAGGGATCACCGAGTCGTGCCACTTGCCGCCCGCGGGATCCTCGTAGCCGTGCACGATCACCGCGCCGGTCGAGCCCAGGTGCACCCCGTCGATCTCGAGCTCGATTTCGCGGGTCCAGCGGCGGCGGGCGATGCGGGACGACATGGGGCGGTCGGTGGGGATCGCGGGCGAACGGAATGAACGCCCGGGGCGGCGGAGGCGGGAAGGTCTGGACCCCGGCGGGCGGTGGCGACCGATCGCAGCGGCGATCGATCGCCTCAGGCCCAGCCCGGGACCGGGGCGAGGATCAGTTCTCGCCCTTCCAGATCTTCTCGGCGATGTTGCGGGGCACGTCGCGGTACTCCTGCAGCTCCATGGCGTAGGAACCGCGGCCTTGGGTGGCGCCGCGCAGGGCCGAGGAGTAGGCGAACATTTCGGCGATCGGCACCACGCCGCGGACCACGCGCAGGTCGCCCTGGGCGTCGACCTCGGTGATCTCGCCGCGGCGGGAGTTGAGGTCGCCGACCACGCCGCCGAGGTACTCCTCGGGGACGCGCACCTCGACCTTCATGATCGGCTCGAGCAGCACGGTGTTGCTCTCGGCGGCCTGGCGGAAGGCCAGGATGCCGGCCTGCTCGAAGGAGAGCTGGTCCGAGTCCACGTCGTGGTACTTGCCGTCGATCAGGGTGGCCTTGACGCCCACGTAGGGGAAGCCTTGCCGGCCGCCGCCGCCGACCGCCTGCTCGATGCCGTAGCCGACCGAGGGGATGAACTCCTTGGGCACGTTGCCGCCGCGCACCCCGTCCACGAACTCGTAGACCTTGGTCGGGTCCTCGGTGGGCTCGAAGCGCACGGTGACCACGGCGAACTTGCCGCGGCCGCCGGACTGCTTGACGAAGCGCGCTTCGGTCTCGACCGAGCGGCCCAAGCGCTGCTTGTAGGCCACCTTGGGCTTGCCGGTCACGACCTCGCACTTGTGGTCGTTCTGGATCCGGTTGACGATCACCTCGAGGTGCAGCTCGCCCATGCCCGAGATGACCAGGTCGCCGGTCTCCTCGTTGGTCTGGGCCCGGAAGGTCGGGTCCTCGCGCATCATGCGCCCGATCACCTCGCCCAGCTTGTCGCGGTCCGCCGAGTTCCTGGGCTCGATCGACATCGCGATCACGCTGTCCGGGAACTGGATCTTGGACAGCGCGATCGGGTGGTCCTCGGAGCACAGGGTGTCGCCGGTGACCGTGTTCTTGAGGCCGACCACGGCGGCGATGTCGCCGGCGCCGAAGGCGTCGATGGGCTCCTGCTTGTTGGCGTGGACGCGCACCAGGCGGCCGATGCGCTCGCGCTTGCCGGTGCGCGGGTTCAGCACCGAAACGCCCTTGTCCATGATGCCGGAGTAGACGCGCACGAAGGTCAGGTCGCCGGTCTGCTGGGCGATGGTCTTGAAGGCCATGGCGCACATCGGCTCGGCCTCATCGCACTTGCGGCTGGTGCGGCGATCGGTGCCCGGCACGTCGCCTTCGACCGGCGGCAGGTCCAGGGGGCTCGGCAGGTAATCGAGGACGCCATCCAGCAGGAAGGCCACGCCCTTGTCCTTGAGGGCCGCGCCGCACAGCACCGGGGTGATCTCCATGGCCACGCAGCCCTTGCGCAGGGCCGCCTTGACCTTGTCGTTGGGCAGCTCCTTGTCTTCGACGAACAGGTCCAGCAGCTGCTCGTCGAACTCGGCCGCCACCTCGCACATCTCGCTGCGGCGCAGCTTGGCCTCTTCGAGGCATTCGGCGGGGATCGGCGCTTCCTTGAACACCTTGCCCTTCGAGTCCTCTTCGAACTCGTAGTACTTCCAATCGACCAGGTCGATGATGCCCTTGAAGCTCTTCTCGCGGCCGATCGGCCATTGCAGCTTGACCGGGCGCGCACCCAGGCGGTCGACGATGGTCTTGACGCAATAGTCGAAATCGGCGCCGGTGCGGTCGAGCTTGTTGAT
>JBIKLM010000104.1:0-10959 GCA_044359835.1 Planctomycetota bacterium | reverse complement strand
GCCGGGAGGGCCAGCGCGCGGGCGCGACCTTGGCCCAGGGCCCGCCTGGGGAGGGGCCGGCCAGCGGCGGCCCCGCGTCCATGGGCCGGGATCTCGAAGCCAGGCTTGAAGGACCGGCCGGGCCCCGGCGTAGGCTCCGCGAGACCCCATCCGGAGCCCCCCCATGAGCCTGCAGGACCCCCACGCCCCCCAGAAATCGATCCCCGAGCGCAGCCTGCAGGCCAACAGCGGCTGGCCGATGCTGGTCCTTTGGTTCGCGCTCCTGTTCGGCAGTGTGTTCTGGTTCGCAGTGGTTCCCGAAGGAGCCAAGCCCTTCGGTCTGCTCGGCGTGCTGGCCCTGTTCCTGATGCTGCCGGGCTTCTTCGTGGTCCAGCCCAACCAGGCCCGCGTGCTGGTGCTGTTCGGCGACTACCTGGGATCGGTGCGTCAGAACGGCTTTTATTGGGCCAATCCCTTCGCCGCCAAGAAGGTCGTGTCCCTGCGCGCCCACAACCACGACGGGGGCACGATCAAGGTCAACGACAAGCTCGGCAACCCGATCGAGATCTCGGCGGTCGTGGTCTGGCGCGTGCTCGACACCGCCAAGGCGACCTTCGACGTCGAGGACTACAAGCACTACGTCGAGGTGCAGAGCGAAGCGGCCCTGCGCTCCATGGCCACGGCGCACCCCTACGACGACCTCGAGGCCGAGGGCGGCGAGGTGACCCTGCGCGGCAGCCAGGAGGAGGTCGCCGACGAGCTCCAGCGCCAATTGACCGCGCGCCTGTCCGCGGCCGGCATCGAGGTGCTCGAGGCGCGCCTCAACCATCTGGCCTACGCCCCGGAGATCGCTTCGGCCATGCTGCAGCGCCAGCAGGCCAAGGCGATCATCGCCGCGCGGCGCCAGATCGTCGACGGCGCCGTGGGCATGGTCGAGCTGGCCCTGCAGCGCCTGCAGGAGAAGGACACGGTCCAGCTCGATGCCGACAAGAAGGCCCAGCTGGTCGGGAACCTGCTGGTGGTGCTGTGCGGACAGACCGCGCCGACCCCGGTGCTGCAGGCGGGGCAGAGCTGATCCAGCCCTGGGCGCGCGGCGCGTTCGGCCTGCCGTCGATCCAACCGGCCCGGGGGCGCTCCGGCCCGTCCCCGTGTCTGCGCAGGCAACACGGCGGGGAAGCGCGGCGGGGAAGCGCGGCCCCGGTCCTGCGCCCGGCGGCCGGGCCCCGCCGCGGGCCGGTCGACCGGGCAGGGGGCCCCGTGGTCGCCGGCGGGAAAGTCGGGCCCCGCGGGGCTCATCCGGGGGGCCGGGAGCGTCGAAGGAAGCTGCACTGCGAGCTTTCGCAGCGCCCCACGCCTCCATGCCCACCCTGCGCCGTCCGCTGCCGCTGCTCCTGGCCCTGATCGCTCTGCTCGGCGCCTGCGGCGGCCAGTCGGCGGAGGCCCCCCTGGTTCCCGAGCGCATCGCGGAGCCCGAGCAGGGCCTCAGCCTGGTGCCGCCCGCGGGCTTCCGGCGCATCCTGACGCGCCTGCGCGGCCAGAGCTATCCGGCCTTCGTGGCCGAGGACCGCGACGGCAACGCGCCCAGCCTGACGGTGATCCTCGATCCGACGCCCCTGGCCTCCGGCGAAACCTTGGAGGCCTTCGTCGAGCGCAACCGCAGCGCCTTGCAGGGGCACCTCAGGGGTTATGTGGAGGTCTCCAAGGCCGCCTTCACGACCCGCACCGGCGAGCCCGCCTGGAAGCTCGCCACCCGCTCGGTCGAATTCGGCCAGCCCTTCGTGCGCAACTACTACTTCCTGCTGGGGCCGCGCGGTGGCTACGTGATCAACACGACCCAGGCGGTCGAGGATGCCCGCGAGCTCGAGGCCGACTTCGATGCCTGCGTGGGCTCGATCGAGTTCCTCGCCCCGACCGCGCCGTCGGAGCCGAAGGGCACGCCGGCCGCCACGGATCCGGCCCCTGGAGCCGCCCTCGGCGATGGGGCCCTCGGGTCGACCCCGCAGACTCCCGAGGGCACGGGGCCGGCGGCGGATGCCGGCGCGAACACTCCGGCCGAGGCGCCGCTCGGCAGTCGTTGAGGCCGCAGCCGCGGATGCGGCGCGCAGTGTCTCCGCGGAAGCTGTCTCCGCGGAAGCTGTCTCCGCAGCCGGCGGGTCGAAGGCCGCGACTCGCCAGCCGCTGACCTCGCGCCGGGACCGGCCGCTTGCCGGCGCCTAGAGCCGCGCGAGATCGGCGGGGGTCTCCAGCCAGAAGTCCGGTTGCTCGGCGCGCAGCTCGTCCGCGGGGAAGGGACCCCAGGCCACCGCCGCCGTGCGCGCGCCCGCCGCGCGCCCGCTGGCCAGGTCGTGGGGCGAATCGCCGATCATGATCGTGTCGCGCGGAGCGAGCCCGAGCAGGGCCGCCGCGCGCTCCACCGGTTCGGGGTGGGGCTTGTGGTTCTGGACGTCGTCGGCGCCCACCAGCGCGCGAAACCAGCCGGCCTCGAAGCCGCACAGGCCGAGCCCGCGCAGGGCCCCCGCGCGCTGCTTGCTGGTCACCAGCCCCAGGCCGCGCCCCGCCCCGGCCAGCTCGGCCAGGACCTGCGGCAGGCCCGGGAAAGCGCGCACGCTTTGGTCATGGTGCTCGAAGTTGAAGCGCCGGTAGGTCGTGAGCAGGGCCTCGATCCGCTGCGGGTCGTCGGTCCAGCGCCGGAAGGTCCACAAGAGCGGCCGCCCGAGGCCCGCCAGGAACTCGGCCTCGTCGTGGGGCCGCCCGAAGTGCTCCGCCAGGGTGTGCGCGTAGCTCTTGCGGATCAGGTCGATCGAGTCGATCAGCGTGCCGTCCAGGTCGAACAGCAGCGCGGGCCGGGCGGCGTTCATGGGCGGCGAGGCGGCGCGCTCGCGGGCCCGCCGAGGGATCCGCCCGGCGCCAGCCGCCGCAGCTTGGTCAGGCGGCCCGCGGAGACCCAATCCATCACGTACAGGTCGCCGCGCCCGTCGAAGGCGGCGAAGTGCGGGGCGATGAACACGCCGTCGCGCCATTGTTCGGGCGGCACGCCGTTGTTGGCCCACTGGGCCGGGTCCGGATTCTCGCCGAGGTGGGCCAGCAGGGCTCCCCGGGAATCGAGCAGGCTGATGCGCCCGGCCAGATCGGCCACGACGCGCTGCTCGCCGTGGCGTATCACGCTGCACGGCCGGCGCAGATCGGCCTCGACCACGCGCAGGAAGCGGCCTTCGAGGTCGAAGACCTGCAGGCGATGGTTCTCGCGGTCGGCGATCCACAGCTCCGGCGTGGCCCCGGAGGTGTCGATCGACATGCCGTGGCAGGTCTGGAACAGGCCCGGCTCCACCCCGGGGCCGCCGAAGGAGGCCACATAGCTGCCGTCGGCGCGGAAGCGATGCAGCCAGGAGGTGCCGTAGCCGTCGGCCACGTACAGGTCGCCGCCGGGGGCCACGGCGATCGCCGTGGGGTGGAACTGGCTCGGATCCGCGTAGATGCCGGGAGCCTCGAGGGGCGCGCCGCGGCTCCACAGCAGGTGCCCCGCCAGGTCCAGCTTCAAGATCGCGTGCTGCGCGTGGTGCACCGCATAGATCGCTTCGCCGTCCGGCTCCTCGACCAGCACCATGCCGTGCAGACCACCCGCGAAGGCGCTGCCGAAGGAGCGCTGATAGCGCCCGTCCGGGCCGAACACCAAGATCGCCCGCTCGGTGTCCGTGTTCACATAGACCTGCCCGGCGCGATCGAAGGCGATGCCGCCATGGGTGTTGCCCAGGGAGAGGCCCTCGGGAAATTGGAACCAGCCCGGCAGCCATTCGAAGGCGACTTCGCCGCTGCCGAGCAGCGGCCCTGTCGGCGCGGAGACCTCGGCGGTCGCCGGTTCCGTCCGGGGCGGGCCGCCGCAGGCGACCAGGACCAGACAGACGAAGCCCGCCAGAGCGGGCGAGGAGGGGCAGGGCATGGCAGCTCGGCTGGGAATCCGCGTCGGTGGGGGGGCTTGGATCAGCGCTTCCGGCTCGGGCCGCCAGGACCTGAACCTCGAACGCGAGGCAGCGTGCCATAGGGCGTGCTGGCGATCCAAGGGGCCGCGCCCGCCCGCGGTCCCGGCCTGGGATCCAGGCTCCACGGGCTCGCCAAGGCGGCTCGGGCGCCCACGATCCGGCAGAAACTCGAGTGCCGCCCAACGAGCCGAAGGGCCCTTCCTTCGGTGCGACAGCCGAGCCGGCTCGGCGCGCACGCGTCCAGCTGCTCTTTCCAGAGCCTGGGCTGATCGACGCTGCCCTTCGCGGCCGCGCGGAGGACTCGCCGCAGAACCTGTCCTCCGATCGTTCCGCGCGCCGATCCCAGCATCTGGGTCCGCCGGATGGCGGCCCGAAGGCATGTGCCCCGGCTGGTTTTTCAGCTCGGGCTCAGCCAGGGACCGTTCTCTCTCCGTCGGTCAGGGAGTCGGAGCCCGCCTGCCGAGCAGGTAGCTGAGCACCGAAAAAACCAAGAACACGATGAACAGCAGCTTGGCGATCTCGCTGGCATCCGCTGAAATTCCGCCGAAGCCGAATGCGGCGGCCACCAGGGCCAGGACGAAGAAGGAGATGGACCAGCGCAGCATGAAGAACTCCCAAGCGGGCGGAACGGGGCATCGGGCTGCGGATTCGCACAGCGCAGCCGACGAGTGAACTGGGCCCTACGCCGATCGGATCGGATCGCGACGAACAATCGACGAATCTCTTTCCGGCGCTCCGCGATGCCAGCGAAGGAGTCCCTGGGTGCGCCCCCTGGCCCGCTCCTCCGGCGGAAGCGGATCAGAAAACACGGAAATCTCGACCCCGAACCCTCATCCAGAGGGCAGGGCCCTAGACCTCTCGGTCGGCCACGCGCTACGGCCAGTCCCCTGGCTGTCGTTGAATGCAGGGCGCGAGCGAGGCTCGATCCCAGCCTCTGTGGCCGCCGGATGGCGGCCCAAAGGCATGCTGACAGGCTGGTATGGCTGCTCGGGCGCAGCCCGAGTCGATTATTTTCTCAGCCTGTCCGCGATCGCCCGAGAACGGGTCCGAGCGGCGCGGGAGTCTCCCGGTGGCGATCGACGTCGCACCAGCCTGCCGCGCTGGACACGCGGGCGCTCCGATGCGCTCCGGCTCACGGGTTCCAGCGGCGATCGGGCGGCTCTCGCCGCCCTTGGCCTCCCGATCGATGCCCGGCCTGGAGCCCTGCCCTGCGAATCCCGGGTGAGAGCCGCAGCCGTTCCACCTGTTCGAATTTCGGATCCCAGCGAGGGCCCGCAGCTCCGAGCCGATTCAGCCGCCGCTGGCTTTGGTGATCAGTTTCAGCAGCGCGCGGCCTGGGGCGCTGCGCACATGGGTGAAAGGGTTGCTGAGGTAGGTGCCCAGCTTGTCCAGGTGGTAGTCGACGATCGCGTCGTCGAGGGCCTCGGCCAGGGGGTAGGCCGGCTGGCCGTCGGCGATGCGCCGCAGAAAGGTCAAGAATCCGACCCGTTTGCCGCCGTCCATCCAGGCCGAGAGGCTCTCGCCGCCCTGGGGCGGTCCGATCAGGCGCTGTTCGGCGGCGTCGAGTTCGCGGCGCGCGTCGCCGGCGCGGAAGGCCACCGCCTGGTCGCCGCGGCGCTCGACCGAGGCCAGGATCTGCCCGGTGGCGCGGCCGCGCGCGTCGGTCAACACGCCGCGGCTGCCGATCCAAACCGTGCGGCCCACGCCGTAGTCGCGCGGCTCGAGAAAACTCGCGCCCACGCCGCCGGACAGGCGCAGCTCGCGCTGGGCGTATTCGCCGCGCAGGCGCCGGCGCGAGCCGCGCAGCACGCGCTGGCCGCTGAGGCGTTTGGCCAGCGCCACGCCGTGGTAAGCGAAAGCGCTCTGGATGAAGAGCAGCTGCTGGAGCTCGCCGATCAGCCCCGCTTGGATGGCGGTCTCGACCGGCTCGATCCAGGGCAGGGTGGCGTTGTCCTCGCTGACCCACACGTGGCGCCAGCCCTCGAGCAGCGACAGGTGCCCGAGGTGCTTGAACAAGAGCACCGGCGTCTCGATCAAGAGGTCCGTGCGGCTGCGGTCGAGCCGCGCCAGGCGCGCCAGCACCGCCGGCACGGCCTTCTTGGCCACGCACAGGTAGACCAGGTCGGCGCCCGCGAGGCGCTGCGCATCCAAGGCCTCGAGGCCCTCCACGGGATAGCGCCGCCCGTCGTGCTCGAGGTCCTTGGGCGTGCGCGAGAACAGCCCCGCCAGGCGCCAGCGCTCCGGCGCGGCCAGGAAACAGGGCAGCGCGGTCTCGAGCACGCGCTTGCCCGAGCCGATCAAGAGGGCGTTCTTCACGGTTGATGGGGGGGCGCGGCGAGGCGGCTGTAGAGGTGTTCGGCGAGGCGGATCGAGAGGGCGGCGATGGTGTAGGTCGGGTTGGCGCAGCCGCTGGTCGGAAAGACCGAGCCGCCGGCCAAATGGACGTTGTCGCAGCCGTGGATGCGGAGGTCGGGATCGACGACCGAGCAGCTCGGGTCGCTGCCCATGCGCGTGGTCCCGAGATGGTGGGAGGCGTCTTGGTCGATCGGCCAGGGGCGCTGCGGAGCCTCGTGCTCGGGCCCCAGGGCACCTTCCAGGCGGCCGAGGCCGAGGCGTTCGAACTCGGCAGCCAGGACCTGCTGCACCGCGACCATCGAGTGCCGATCGCGCGCCGTCACGTCGGCCACGATCCGCGGCAAAGGCATCCCGAAGCGATCGCGGCGCTCCGAGAGCAGCACCCGGTTCTCGGGCCGCGGCTCCATTTCCATGAAGTTGCGCAGGCGCACCCGGGAGATGCGCGGGGAGCGCCGCGCGACCGCCCGGAACCAGGCGTATTGGGCCACGCTGGGCAGGTGCAGGAGCACGTTTTTTCCGAGTTCGAGCACCTTCTTGGCGCCGCGGCCCTGGTTCTGCAGCTCGCTGTCGTCGCCGGTCTCCGAATAATCGCGCAATTCAACCAGTTTGTCGCCCTGGGCTTTTTTCCAGCCGCGCAGCAGGAACTCGGCCCGCTTGACCAGCCCCACCAAGGATTCGACGCCCTCGTTGTCCGACCAGGGGAACAGCGGTTCGAAGCGCACGTAGCTGTTGAGCAATCCGCGGCCGGCCTGTTGCTCTTCGCAGAGGCGCAGGCCGCCGTAGCCGGCGAAGCCCTGGTGCAGGAAACCGAAGAAGTACGGGGCGCTCTCGACCGGCCGGGCGAGCCGCAGGATCCCGAAGTAGTTCTTCGGGTGGTTCATGAAGTAGCGGCCGACCTGGTCTGCACCATTGCCGAGGCCGTGGCCGCGGGGATCGAGAGAATTGAGCAGCAGGCGCGCGTTTTCGATCCCGCCGGTGGCCAGCACGAAGCGCCGCGCCTCGAGGCGCAGCTCCGCTCCGTCCGAGCGGCGCAGCCGCAGGGCCTTGGCCCGGCAGCGGTGCCCATCCCGCTCGACCTCCAAAGCGGTCGCGTGGGCCGACAGATAGACCTGGATCGCGTCGCTCTCGAACAGCGGCCGCAGGCGCTCGCCGAAGCGCTGGGGCGGGTCGGCGGCCAGGAACACCTTCTCGTCCAGGTCCCGGAACTCCGGCTGGAGCTGCCCCTTCTGGCGGGTCTTGGCGAGGGCCCCCGGCGCGAACAGGTCCAGGGCGGCGAAGCCGTGGCGCTCGCTGGCCGCCCGGTAGTGGGGCCAGAGGTCGGCCCGCTGGATCGGCCAGTGGGAACCGGGGCACAGGCCGGGTCGCGGGGCGAAGTCGCAGGCATCGAGGGGCGCCGAGAGTCCGGCCCAGGTCGAGGAGCTGCCCCCTAGCACCCGCTCCCGCGAGTATTCCTTGATCGAGAGCCCTTGGCTCTCCACCTCGCGCAGGCGGTTCGCGGATTCGGTCGGACGCCGGCCGCCCGATTCGACCAGCGCGATGCGCGGCATGCGCCCGGCGGCGCGGCCGAGGCGCACCAGCTCGGCGGCCAGGATGCCGCCCGCGGGGCCGCTGCCGACGATCACCAGGTCCAGGGGTTCCGTGGGCAGAGCGGCGCTGTCTAGGGGGCGGATCATCGGCTCGGGGGCGGCCGCCCAGGCTAACCGGAGCCTGTGCCCGGCCCCCGGCGAGTTGCGCCGCCGGGCCCCCGGTGATGGACTGGGCCCCGTGATCGAGCCGCGTCTGTCGTTCTTGACCCTCGGCGTATCGGACCTGGGCCGTGCCCTGGCCTTTTACGAGGGCGTGCTCGGTCTCCGGCGCCGGCCCAGCTCCTCGGGCATCGCCATGTTCCCGCTCGGGCCCACGATCCTGGCGCTCTACCCGCGCGAGGCCCTGGCGGCCGACGCCGGCCTTCAAGCCGGGCCGCCCCCCGCGGGCTTCCCGGGCTTCGCCCTGGCCCACAACCTGCCCTCCAAGGCCGAGGTCGAGCGCGTCTACGCGGCCGTGTTGGCCGGCGGAGGCCGGGCCGTGCAGCCCCCCCGCGAGAAGCCCTGGGGCGGTTTCAGCGGCTACTTCGCCGATCCGGATGGCTTCCTGTGGGAGCTGTGCTTCAACCCCTTCCTGCCGCTCGAACCCGGCCACGCCGAGCCGCGCCCCTGACCGCCTGCCCAAGCCGCCACGGACCGCGACGGAACCGACCGAATCGCCACCTCTGCTCCGCAGAAAGCCCCCGCCGGCCGCTCGCGCCTAGCCGCGGCACCCCACCGCCGGCGGCCGTCCGAGCCCTCCCAACCGCGGCCGCCAACGACCGGCTCCCCAAGCGCCCGCATCCAAGCGGGCCTGCTTCGAGGCGAGCCGGTTCTGGATGCAGACTGGGATGGTTCTTTCTGATCCTCTAGATCGGGTTCCAGGCCGAGCTGGAGCGGGGCCGCTGGCCCGCTGGCCGCGGCCTTCCAGGGCGACTCGCTCCGTGGGGGAATTCACTCCAGCGCTTGGCCCGCGGGGTCCTGGACTTGGGACCCCGGCGAATCGGGAGCTCGGTTACGATTGGCTCGACCGGAGTTTTTCGCTTCATCCGGCTTGCTCGGATTCCGGCCCCCGAGCTGACCCAGTCGATCTTCCTTCCATGCATTCGCACGACCGCTTCCCCTGGATAACCGCTGCGGCCTTCGGCCTCGGCAGCCTTGCCTTCCCCGCAGCTGCCCAGGTCACGCCCTATGGCAGCGGCATCAACCCCGCGGGCAGCCTGATTTTCCTGTCCGGGATCCCGCACATCGGATCCAGCTTCCAGCTGGCCGTGCGCAATACGGCGGTGGCGATCCCGCCGCCCGGGGTGGCATTTCTGTTTTTCTCCACGCAACCGGCCCCTGGATTCCCCGGCGGCCAGCCGCTGCCCGGGCTGGGCCTGGCCTTCCCTGGAGCGATCGGCGAGCTGTTGATCGACGTGGCCGCTCCCAACCCGTTCTTGACCGTGGGCCCCATGGATTTCCTGGGTGGCCCTTCGTTCGGCACGATCTTCGGACTGAGCGTACCAGCCAAGTTCGGCCTCATCGGGCTGGACCTGTACGTCCAGGGCCTCTTGGTGACGCCCTCCCAGGGCTTCTCAGCGGGTCTGACCAACGCCTTGCAGATCACCCTGGGCACCCCCTCCGTGCCGATCCCCGGTGTGACGCCGCTCCCAAACCTGGCCATCATCCAGCCTGGGACCTTCCTGATGGGTTCGAATGCGGCCACAGGCGCTCCCTACTTTGGAGGAAATATGGAGAAGCCGGTCCACTCCGTAACCATCAGCTACCCCTTCTGGATGGGAGCGACAGAGGTGACCCAAGCGCAGTATCAGGCCCTCATGGGGGCGAGTCCCTCCGTATTCTCCGGGCCCGACCACCCGGTGGAGGGGGTCACCTGGTTCAACGCTCAGGACTATTGCGCCGCCTTGACCGCTCAGGAAGCTGCGCGGGGCAAGCTGCCGGCCGGCTATCAGTACCGGCTGCCCACGGAGGCGGAATGGGAGTACGTTTGCCGAGCGGGCACGACGACCGAGTTCAACGTAGGCGCTGCACTGGTTTGCGATCAGGCGAGATTCAACAACTCCACGCACTCGGGCCTGTCCTGCAACTCGAACACGACTTTGCCGGTGGGCAGCTACCCCGCGAATCCGTGGGGCGTCTTCGACATGCACGGCAACGTGCTCGAGTGGTGCCTCGACTCCTTCTCGATCTACCCGGCCGGTGCGGTCACGGACCCGTTCGTGGCAGGCGGCTTCGGCCGGATCCTCCGCGGCGGCAGCTACGGCCATTTCTCGCAGTTCTGCCGTTCGGCATACCGACGCTGGATTGGTCCCGACTTCAAGTCCGTCAACATCGGGTTCCGGGTGGTCCTGGCTCCGGTTCTGGTCCCGTGAGCTAGGCCTTTCGTAGCGGGGCCGGCTGCCTCGGGAACGAGGCGCAGCGGAGCCGTCGATGCCAAGGTCGCTGGCCCCGCGTCCCGCCCGGGAAGGCGGGAGCTCGGCGGCTGCGCCGGGTGCCCGGGTACGGGGTGTGGGGTACGGGGTGTGGGGTACGGGGTGTGGGGTTGCGCGGGCGTTGAGGCGGGAGGCTTGGCCTCGGCCGGGGCCCTTCAGGGGGTCCCCCGGGCCTGGCGAGGCTTCGGAGGGGACCTGGCGAGGCTCTGGCGTGGACTGGCGAGGTGCATGTGTGCGGGGGGGCAGCGAGGCTTCGGTTGGGACGCCTGGGCCGGTGCGATGCCGGGATTTCGGCGGGCTCGGTCGGGCAGACTGGGGGTATGTGGCTCGATTGGATCCAGCGGCTGTGGCCCAAGGGGGCGGGTTCCGATCCGCTCGGGGAGGAGCAGGCGGGGCCCGGGGGGCTCGCGCGGCGGGTGGCGGCGCTCGAGCGGCAGCTGGCGGGGCTGCGCTGGCTGGCGCTGGTCAGCACCCTGGCGCTGCTGGTCGTGCTGAACGAGCAGCTGGGGCCCCTGGACCTCTTGCGCAGCGCCTTCGGCGCGGTGCTGCGCTGGCTGGTGTTCGGGGCGGTGCTCGTCGCCGCAGGCTACGGTTTGTGGCGCTATGGCACCCTGCGCCGGCAAGGCCCGCCCGGGCGCCGGTTCGGGCCGC
>JBIKLM010000103.1:0-11012 GCA_044359835.1 Planctomycetota bacterium | reverse complement strand
CGAGCTGAGCCTCGGCCACCCGGAGGCGACCCTGGCCAGCCTGTTCCTGCCGGTCCTGTACGAGGACTACCCGCGCCCCGCCCACGCCTGGCAGTCGACCGGCGGGAGCAACGACTTCGAGCCCAAGCTGGGCATGACGCCGCTGGTCTTCGGGACCCTCAAGGCCACCGTCTATTCGCTGCTGTTCGGAGCCCCGATCGCGCTGCTGGCCGCCATCTTCACCAGCGAGTACCTGAAGGGCCGCTTGCGCTCGACGGTCAAGTCCGTGCTCGAACTGATGGCTTCCCTGCCGAGCGTGGTGCTGGGCTTCCTGGCCGCCACCCTGATCGCCCCCTTCGTGCGCGAGAATCTGCCGGCGGTGATCGCCCTGTTCGCCGCGCTGCCCCTGTCGCTGCTGCTGGGAGCGCACCTGTGGCAGCTGCTGCCCCGCGAGCGCGTGTTGCGCTGGTCCGGCTGGCAGCGTTTCGTGGGCGTGCTGAGCGCCCTGCTGCTGTCGCTGCCGGTGGCGGCCTGGTTCGGGCCGCTGCTCGAAGATGGCCTGTTCGGGGGCGACGTGCGCTCGTGGTTGCGGGCCGGCTCGGGGCCCGGGCGCGCCGGCTGGTGGTTGCTGTTCCTGCCGCTGGGCGGACTGGCGACCATGTACCTGTTCGGTTCCGTGCTCGGCCCGGGCCTGCGGCACTTCATGCAGGGCCGGACCCCGCGGCAGCAGGCCTGGTACGAGCTGCTCAAGCTGCTGGTGGGGCTCGGGGTGGCGGGCTTGATCGCCCTGGGTTTGGCGCTGCTGTTCGGCGACGTCTTCGGCATCGACCCGCGCGGCAAACTGATCGGGCCCTACGACGAGCGCAACGCCCTGGTGGTCGGTTTCGTGATGGGCTTTGCGATCATTCCGATCATCTACACGCTGGCGGAGGACGCGCTGTCCAGCGTGCCCAACCACCTGCGCGAGGCCTCGCTGGGCGCCGGCGCCACGCCTTGGCAGACCGCCGTGCGCGTGATCGTGCCGACGGCCATGTCGGGCCTGTTCTCGGCGCTGATGATCGGCCTGGGTCGGGCGGTGGGGGAGACCATGATCGTGCTGATGGCCACCGGCGGCACGGCGATCATCGATTGGAACGTGTTCAACGGCTTCCGCACCCTTTCGGCCAATATCGCCACGGAATTGCCCGAGGCGGCCGCCGACAGCACCCACTATCGGGTGCTGTTCCTGGCGGGTTTCGTGTTGTTCTTGATCACCTTCGTGCTCAATTCCTTGGCCGAGGTCGTGCGCCAGCGCTTCCGCCGCCGCGCCTTCCAGCTATGAGCCAGGTCACGTCCCGAACCGCCGGGCCGGCGCCCGCGGCGGCCCCCCAGCCGCGCACCACGCCGCGCCGCCGCCCGCGCCGCACGCTGATCGCCAACTACGGCGAACCCGCCATCTGGATGACCGGCGGCGCCCTGGCCATCGGCCTGCTGATGGTCGTGGGGCTGCTCGGTCTGGTGCTCGTGCGGGGGTTGGGCACGCTCTGGCCGGCGCCGATCGTCCAGGTCGGGCTGGCCGACGGAAGCCGGCTCCTGGGCCAGATCGAAGAGCGCGAACGCTACCTGCCCCAGACGGCCGAGATCGAAGCCTTGGGGCCCCGCAGCCCGGCCGTGCAAGCGGCGCTGGAGGCGGCCGGCGGGACCCTCGAACGGCGTTTGCTGCGCCTCAACAAGCCCGGCGCGGACGGCGAGAACTTCAACCGCTGGGTGCCGGAATACCTGCTGGAGCCCGGCCCGGGCTCCGACTTCGCCGCTTGGTCCGACGCGGGCAGCTTCCCGCCCTGGGCCCTGTGCGTCGAGCGCTACGCCGGCGGACGACTGTTCGGGTTCCTCGAGGGTTTCGCCTGGGATGGACAGGTCAGCGCCGAAGGCCCCGAAGCCGCCTGGCGCGCCTTCGAGCAGGCCCTGCCGGAGGCCCGCTCCCAGCGCCAGCGCCGCCTGGAGCTCGAGGAATACGCCGTCGGCCGCATCAACGACCAGCTCGAGGAGCTGCGCCTGGCGCTGCGCCGCGCCGAGCTGCGCCACGGCGCCGGCAGCGGCGCGGCGCGCCTGGCGCAGCAGGCCTTGGCCGAGGGCAAGGCCGAGAGCGACGCCGAGATGCTCGCGATCCGGGCCGAGATCGAAACCATCGACCGGGCGGAGAACCGCTCCGCGCTCCTGCTGCGCGGCGCCGACGGCGCCCCGCTGGAGGTTCCGCTGGGCCAGGTGGTGCGCGCCCATGCCCCCAATCGCCTGGGCTGGTTCGGCCAACTGGCGGTCTACGGGGATCGCTGGGTCGAGTTCGTCAGCGCCGAGCCGCGCAAGGGCTTCCAGGAGGGCGGGGTGTTCCCGGCGATCTTCGGGACCGTGGTGATGACCCTGATCATGTCCCTGCTGGTGGTGCCCTTCGGCGTGCTGGCCGCGCTGTATCTGCGCGAGTACGCCAAGCAGGGCCTGTTGGTCAGCGCGGTGCGCATCGCGGTCAACAACCTGGCGGGCGTGCCTTCGATCGTGTTCGGCGTCTTCGGCCTGGGCTTCTTCTGCTACCTGCTCGGCAAGGGCATCGACGGCTGGTTCTACCCCGAGCGCTTGCCCAACCCGACCTTCGGCAAGGGCGGCCTGCTGTGGGCCTCGGCGACCCTGGCGCTGTTGACCTTGCCGGTGGTGATCGTGGCCACCGAAGAGGCCCTGGCGGCAGTGCCCTCTTCGATGCGCGAGGGCTCCTACGCCTGCGGCGCCTCGAAATGGCAGACCATCCGCCGCATCGTGTTGCCGCGCGCCCTGCCCGGCATCATGACCGGCATGGTGCTCGCCGTGGCGCGCGGCGCGGGTGAGGTGGCGCCGCTGATGCTGGTGGGGGTCGCGGCGCTGGCCCCGGAGCTGCCCTTCTCCCTCGATTTCCCGGAGTTCGGCACCAACCGCAGCTTCATGCACCTCGGCTACCAGATCTACGAGATGGGCTTCAAGAGCCCCGACGCCGAGGCATCGATCCCCTTCGTGTTCACGACCACGCTGCTCCTGATCGCGATCATCGTGGTGCTCAATGTCTCCGCCATCCGCATCCGCAGCCGCCTGCGGCGCCGTTTCCGTATGGCCTGAGCCCGCCCCGGCCCCCCGTACCCGCCCCTCGGGCGGCCCACGGGCGCCCGAGGCTGCTATCTTCCTTCCCGTCAGGTCCCCCGATGCAGCCCCCGACCTCCGGCAACCCCGGTTCCGAAAAGACCCTGCCCGGCTCGTCCGGCGAGCCACGCGAGGCCAAGCGGGCTCCGGGTCGCTCTACGCCTCGTCCGCGGGAAGCGGCCGGCGATGCCCCCGGCGGCGATCTCGGCGAGGTGCCGGAGCCGGTCGATCGGCGCCGCGGTGCGGAACCCTCCAAGACTTCGGTCCGCGAAGGCGGCGTGTACGCGGCGATCAACGCCGGGCGACCCCACGAGACCCACTACCATCCCGAGGTCGCCGAACTCCAGCCGATCCTGGAGGTCGAGCGCTTCAACCTGTGGTACGGCCAGAAGCGCGCCCTGTGGGACATCGCCCTGCGCGTGCCGCGCGGACAGGTCACGGCGCTGATCGGTCCCTCCGGCTGCGGCAAGTCGACCCTGCTGCGCAGTGTCAATCGGATGAACGACCTGGTCGACTCGGTGCGCATCGAGGGCAGCATGCGTCTGTCGGGGGACCTGATCTACGGCAAGCAGGTCGACGTGATCGAGCTGCGCAAGCGCATCGGGATGGTGTTCCAGAAACCCAACCCGTTCCCGATGAGCATCTACGAGAACGTGGTCTATCCGCTGCGCATCGACGGCGAGCGCAACCGCGCCATCCTGGATGACGTCTGCGAGCGCAGCCTGCGCGGCGCGGGCCTGTGGGAAGAGGTCAAGGACCGCCTGGACGAGAGCGCCCTGGCCATGTCCGGCGGCCAGCAGCAGCGCCTGTGCATCGCGCGGGCCATCGCGGCCGAGCCGGAGGTGCTGCTGCTCGACGAGCCCTGCTCGGCCCTCGATCCGATCGCCACGGGCCGCATCGAGGACCTGATCGAAGAGCTCAAGGGCACCTACTCGATCTTGATGGTGACCCACAACATGCAGCAGGCCTCGCGGGCCAGCGACTTCACGGCCTTCATGTACCTGGGCCGGCTCGTGGAATACGGGCCTACCGAATCCATCTTCCTGAATCCCAAGCTGAAGGAGACCGAGGATTACGTCACCGGTCGCTTCGGCTGAATGCCGCCCGCCCGCGCTCGGACGCGGGTTTTTTGACCCCGCCACCCCATGAGCCAGCATCTGCACGCCGACCTCGCCCGCTTGGAGCAACAGCTCCTCTATCTCGCTGCGCGGGTCGAGGAGGCCGTGCGCAAGGCGATCGTGTCCCTGGTCGAGCGTCGCCAGGACCCCGCCTTGGATGTGATCGAGGGCGATCAGCACATCGACCGGCGCGAGGTCGAGCTCGAGGAGGAGTGCCTCAAGATCCTGGCCCTGCACCGGCCCGTGGCCAACGATCTGCGTTTCGTGACCGCGGTGCTGAAGATCGACAACGACCTCGAGCGCATCGGCGACCTGGCGGTCAACATCGCCAAACGCGCGGCCTACATCACCACGCTGGTTCCGACGCCGGTGCCCGCCAAGATGCGCGAGATGATGGAGGAAGCCATGCGCATCCTGCGCGACGCGGTGGACGCCTTCGTGCGCGGCGACGCCCAGGCCGCGCGGCGCGTGTGCCGCGAGGACGAGCGTGTGGACCGCTTCCACAAGGAGATCGTCAAGGACCTGCAAGCCCAGATGGAGAGCGATCGGAGTTTCGTGTCCTACGGCCTGCTGATGTACTCGGTCTCGAAGAGCCTGGAGCGCATCGCCGACCACGCCACCAACATCGCCGAGGATGTGGTCTACATGGTCGAAGGCGAGATCATCCGGCACAGCTTTCGCGGGATCCCGGACAGCAGGCCGAGCGCCACGGGGCGCTCGATCTGAAAGCCTGAGAAACAATCGAATCGGGCTCCTCCGGAGCGGTCGAGCCAGGCCGTCAGAATGCTTTCGGGCCGCCATCCGGCGGCCGCGGAGGCTGAGGAGCAGCCGGATCGACGGGGGCGACGCCCCCCTCAATCGTCCAGGTGTCCGCGGGCTGAATCGCCCATGGGCACTTCGCGTCCCGGGAAGTACTCCTTCCAGCGCCGATCGACCAGGCGCGCGGTCTCTTCGTCGCAGAACAGCTCCTCGGGATACCAGGGCTTCATGCGGGCATCGATCGCCAGGGGCGCGCTCAGGCTGGCGTGGTGATGGATCAAGGCGCTGCGGCTGGCGGCGATGTCGCGGGCCGGGTCGAAGCGCGTGAAGGTGGTCCAGAGGAAGTTCTGGTCGGAGCGTGCGGCCCGGCGAGCGTCGTCGGTCAAGACCAGCAGCGGCCAGGCCGCGAAGGCCGGATGGGCCGCCAAGCGGGCGGCCGCCTGCGGCGCGGAGCGATAGTCCTGGCCCTCGATGCACAGCACGCCCGGGCAATAGGGCACCACGCGGCGCACCTCCGGGGGCGGTTCGCCTTCGAAGCGCGTGGGCAGATCGCGGCGCTTCTGGCCCAAGCCGAGCAAGACGCCTTTGCTGCCTTCGTTGATCTTGGGGCCTGCGTAATCGAGCGAGTCCATCGACAGGTTCGAGAACAGGAACAGGTCGGTCTCGAATTGGGCGCGCTCCAGGATGTGCACCAGGGTGGCGCGGAAGTCGTGCAGGTCGACGGACCCGTCGGTCAGCAGCAGGAACTTGGTCAGGGACAACTGCCCTTCACCCAGGATGCGGAAGGCGCTGGCCATGGCCTCGCGCTTGTAGCGCTCCTCGACCCGCGCGGCCGAGAGGGCGTGGTAGCCGGTCTCGCCGTAGGACCACAGATCCTTGACCGCCGGCATGACCACGGGGAACAGCGGCGAGAGCAGCTCCTGCAGGAAGTCGCCGATGTAGAAGTCCTCCTGGCGGGGCTTGCCCACCACCGTGGCGGGGAAGATCGCATCTTTCCGATGCAGCAGGGCCTTGACCGAAAGCCGCGGATAGTCGTGGATTTCCGAGTAGTAGCCGTAGTGGTCGCCGAAGGGGCCTTCGGGGTGCCGGTCCCCCGGGCGCACCTCGCCGACCAGGGTGAAGTCCGCCGTGCCGATCACCGGCAGCGGGCCGGCGGGATTGCGCGCCAGCGGCAGGCGCTTGCCCAGCACCAGGCTGGCCAAGAGCAGCTCGGGCACGTTCTCGGGCAGCGGCGCGATCGCCGCCAGGATCGCCGCCGGCGGGCCACCGATGTGGACATTGACCGGCAGGGCGCGGCCCAGCTCCTCGGCGCGCTTCAGATGGAATCCGCCGCCCTTGCCGATCTGCATGTGCAGACCGGTGTGGTCGTCGTCGAAGACCTGGATGCGATACATCCCCAGGTTGGGGATGCCGGTCTCGGGGTGCTCGGTCAGCACCAGCGGCAGGGTCACGAAGGGCCCGCCGTCGCGCGCCCAGGTGCGCAAGGCGGGCAAGCGGCCGAGGCGCGGCGGACGCTCGACGCACTCGTTGGCCGGCGCCCGCGAGCGCCGCGCCAGGCCGACCTTGAGCAGGTCGAGGAACAGGCCGCGCTGTCGCCAGAGCTTGGCGGGGCTGGGGGGCAACAGCTCGTGGGGCAGGGCTGCCACCCGGGCGATCAGCTCGCGGGGCCGCTCGCCGAAGGCCAGCAGGACCCGCTCGCGGGTGCCGAACAGATTGGTCGCCACCGGGAAATCCCGTCCGACCACCCGCCGGAAGAGCAGGGCCGGTCCGCCCGCGGCGATCACCCTCCGGTGGATCTCGGCCAGCTCGAGGTCCGCGGACACCGGGGCCTCGACCACGGCCAGGTCTCCCCGTTGGGCCAGGCGGTCGAGCAGTTCGCGGGTGCTGGCGGGCGCGGCGGTCATGCCGGACCATAAACCCCCGGGGCCGGCCGTTTAAGCCCGCGTGGGGCGCGCCGGGCGGCGCCCCAGGGCGGATCCGCCCGCCAGGACCGCAACCCCGCGCCCGGATCCCGGTTGGACCCCTCCGTCCAAGACCGCACGCCCGCCATGAAACACCGCCTCGCCCTGGCCCTCGCTCCCTGGCTCCTGCTGGCCCCGGTTCCCTGGCAGCTGCCCGCTGCCGCCCAGGGGGGCGAGCCCGCCCGCACGGCCGCGGGCAGCGCCCGGCTGCCCTTCGGGCCCGCCGAGGCCGAGCACCTCCTGAACCGCGCCGCTTTCGGGGCCGGTCCGGAGCGCATCGGGGCGGCGGCCGCGGCGGGGCTGGAGGCGACCCTCGACCGGCTGTTTGCACCCGGCGGCCCCTGGCGCGATCCGTTCTTCGCCGAGGATCTCTCCCCGCGCGGCGGGCGCTATCGCCAGGAGTTCATCGAAGCGGTCGGCGAGCGCACCGGCGAGGATCCGGACGAGCTGCGCGAGCGCTTCCGCGACCAGCGCCCGAGCCGCGAGCAACTCGACGAGCTCCTGCCCCGCGAGATGCGCCAGCAGGTCGCCGCCAAGCTGCGCCTCGAAGATCGCCTGCAGCTCGATCAGTACAGCAGCTACTGGCTGGAGGGCGTGCTCGGCGGGCTGGATCCCCTGCGCGATCGCCTGACCCTGTTCTGGATGGGGCTCTTGACCAGCTCCAACGACGACGTCAAGAACAGCTTCGAAATGATCGCGCAGCACCGGTTCCTGCGCGACAACGCCCTGTCGAGCTATCGCACGCTGCTGCTGGGCATCGCGCGGGACCCGGCCATGCTCGAGTACCTCGACAACGACGAAAACCGCAAGCGCGCGCCCAACGAAAATTTCGCCCGCGAGCTGCTCGAGCTGTTCACGCTGGGCGAAGGCCATTACAGCGAAGCGGACATCCTGGCCGCGGCGCGCGCCTTCACCGGCTGGACCGACCGCGACGGCGTGTTCGTGTTCCAGCGCAACAACCACGACCGCGAGGCCAAGACCTTCCTCGGCCATACCGGCAATTTCGACGGCGAGGACATCCTGCGGATCCTGCTGGAGCAGCCGCGCTGCGCGCGCTACCTGTCCGACCGCCTGATCGAGTACTTCGAGGGCCAGGCCCCGGAAGAGGGCCGCGCCGCGGCCTACGCCGACCTGCTGCTGCGCTCGGACTACGCGATCGAGCCGTATCTGCGCGCCCTGTTCAGCGATCCGGCCTTCTATCGCCAGGAGATCGTCGGCAACCGGATCCAGTCGCCGCTCGACTTCTTGGTCGGCAGCGCCCAGCGCCTGGGGATCGAACCGCCGGCGCGCCTGCTCGAACTCGGGCTGCGCGCCCTGGGCCAGCGGCCCTTTTATCCGCCTTCGGTGAAGGGCTGGGACGAAGGCCGCGCTTGGGTCACCACCTCGGCCATGCTGCAGCGCGCCAACCTGGCCGGGGTGCTGCTGGGCGTGGTCGGGCCCGATGAACTGCTGGCCCGGGCCGAAGCAGCCGAGCTGATGGATCCCGAGGACGGCGCCGGCGAGATGATGGACATGGCCGGGGGCGGGGAAGCCGACGCCGGCGCTGCGGACGACACGCCGGGCGAGCCGGCGGGTGCTGGCCGCCGGGGCCGTCCGCGCCCCGAGCGCCGGCCGGAGAGCGCGGCCGCCGAGGCCGGCCCCGGGCTGCGCGAGCGCCTGCTCAAGGGCTCGGAGCTGCTGCGCGGCCTGCGCGCGGTCGAGGGCATCGGCTGGCAGCCGCGGATCTATCTGGCGGCGCGGCTCGAGCACCGTGGGGCCCGCAGCGACGCCGAAGTGGTGGCCGCGCTGGCCGAGGAACTGCTGGCCCGGCCGATCGAGCCCGCCTCCCAGGCGGAGCTGGTCGCCCTTTTGGCCCGCGAGCGCGCGGCGATCGACCTGCCCGAGGGCGCCCTCGGCCGCTGGGGCGCCGATGGGGAGCACCTGCTGCGGCGGATCGCCCACGCCCTGGTCTCGCTGCCCGAGGCGCAGCTGCATTGAGCGCGGCCGGCGACCCTGCGGGCCGCCGGCTGCTCGCGCGGGCCAACCCGGCCAGCGAGCGCCTTCCACCGACCAGCCATCCCGTCGAATCCCATTCGCCCGTTGATCCCATGAGCGCGAATCCCACCGACCGCCGCCGCTTCCTGGCCCTGGCCGCCGCCGGCCTCCTGGCGCCGAACCTGCTGGCCGCGCCCGCGACGGCCGCGGTGCGCCTCTTGGCCGCGCGCCCAGGCCGCCAGGTGGGCGCGCCCCTGCTGGTGCTGGTGCAGCTCTCCGGGGGCAACGACGGCCTCAACACCTTGGTGCCCTATCGCCAGGACGCCTACCGGCGGCTGCGGCCGCGCCTGGCCCTGCCGGAGGGCGAGCTGCTGCGGCTCGAGGGCGACCTGGCCCTGCACCCGGCCCTCCAGCGCATCCACGCCCGCTGCCAGGCCGGGCAGGCCGGCTGGATCGCCGGCGTCGGCTACCCCAGCGCCAACCGCTCGCACTTCAAGTCCATGGAGATCTGGCACGCGGCCGACGAGCGCGGCCGCGCGGCGGGCCCCGGCTGGGTCGCGCGCTTGATCGGCGCGCTGCACGGCGACGCCGCCCGCGCCACGCGCCTCGTGCACGTGGGCCGCCAGCTGCCCTATTCGCTCTATTCCGCGCGCCACCCGGCGATCGCGTTCCCGACCCCCGAGTTCTATCGCCGCGCCGGGGAAGCCCCGCCCGAGCCCGATCCGATGGAGCCCGAGGGCGACGGCTCCAAGAGCAACCTCGATTACCTGCGCGAGGTCGTGCGCGACGCCAACGCCTCGTCGCGGGAGGTCCAGCGCGCCGCGGCCCGCTATCGCCCGCGGGTCGAGTATCCGAACGACGAGCTGGCCCGCGCCCTGTCCGTGGCGGCCGCCTTGATCGACGCGCGCCTGGGCGCCGAAGTGATCTCGGTGGAGCTCTCCGGCTTCGACACGCACAACGGCCAGCTCGCGCGCCACGCCACCCAGCTCGAGCGCCTCGACGGGGCCCTGGGCGCCTTCCTGGACGACCTGGAAGGCCATCCGGGCGCGCAGAACCTGCTGGTCGTGGCCTTTTCCGAGTTTGGGCGCCGCGCGGCCGAAAACGGCTCCGGGGGCACCGACCACGGCACCGCCGGGCCGGTGCTGTTGGCGGGGCCGCGCGCGAAGCCGGGCCTACACGGAACCTACCCGAGCCTGGACGAGCTCGATGAGCGCGGCGACCTGCTGTTCAGCACGGATTTCCGTCGGCTCTACGGGGCCATCGCGCAGGACCTGTTCGGCGCTCGCCCGGATGCTGTGGTCGGCCCGGGTTTCGCGCCCCTGCGCTGCCTGAAGGCCTGAGGCCGGCGTCCCGGCAGGCTCGCGGTTCGCCGACAGGGCCGGCGAGCGGCCGAACCCACGGCCTGCGCCGCCAGCGCGCTCGCTTGGCCGGCATGGAAGTGGCAGCCCCAGCGCACGGCGAGCCGTCCAGCGGGCGCGCTTCGGGCATCCGGGTCCCAGTTCCAAGGACCCGCGCCGCTCGAACCCGCCCCGCTCGTTCGATGGCTTTCGGTCGCCCGCGGCGGCGCCGCATGGTCGAGTCGCTGGCCGGCCGGTCGCGCTGCCGAGCCGCCGCGATCGCCCCGGGTGAGACCAGCGGCATCGCCGTTCTGCGATCCTGGTATCGGCAGGTCTTCGGGCCGCTCGCCTCGGCCCGCGGCGCTTCGCTCGGTTCCGCTGCGCAACCTTCGAACGACATCCCGGTTCCAGCTGCGGTCCGACCCGTGTCGGATCCCTGCACTGCCTCCATCTCCATCGGCTCCGAATACACCCCATCCGATGTTCCACCAACCTGATAGCCGGCTCCCCGGCACCCTGGCCGCCACCCTGCTCCTCTCCTTCACCTGCGGCGCGAGCTTTGGGCAGGTCCTGCCCTACGGCGGCGGCGCCAACCCGCCGGGCAGCTTGACCGTGCTCAGCGGGGTGCCCCAGGTCGGCGCGTCCCTGACCGTGGGTCTCTCGAACACCGCCACGCCGAGCGCGCCGCCGTCCCTGGCGCTGCTGTTCGTCTCGACCGCCCTGGCTCCCGGTTATCCGAGCGCCCC
>JBIKLM010000507.1:0-3047 GCA_044359835.1 Planctomycetota bacterium | reverse complement strand
TCGGTCCCCGCCGGCCAGCACCAGCGACGCATCTTCGCGGCCGACGGCCCGGTCGATTGCTGATCGACTTCGAGCCTGCGGGTCGCTCCGCAAGGACTCGCTTCGAGGTCGGCGATCCGGCTGAGCTCGGGGCGCCGCGGCGCCCCTTCGGCCCGAGCGGTGCACCCGCCCGTGCCGTGCGAGGTTTCAGGGATGGACGCCGAGCCAGGCGAACAGCTGCCGGCGCAGGGGCGCCAGGCGCGGATCGGAGGGATCCCGGGGGTGTTCGAAGGGCAGCTCCAAGATGCCGGCGATGCGCCCCGGGCGCGGGGTCATGACCACGATGCGCTCGGCGAGCTGCAGGGACTCCTCCACATCGTGGGTCACGAACAGGATCGTGGGGCGCTTTTGTTGCCACAGCCGAATCAGCTCGAAGCGCATGGTCAGGCGCGTGAGCGAGTCCAGGGCGCCGAAGGGTTCGTCCATGTAGAGCACATCGGGCTCGACCGCCAGGGCGCGGGCCACCTCGACGCGCTGTTTCATGCCTCCGGAGAGCTCCATCGGGTAGGAGCGCTCGAAGCCCTTCAAGCCGACCAGGTCGATGGTCGCCTGGGCGCGCGCGGCGAGCTCCGCCGAAGGCAGGTGGCGCAGCCCCAGGCAGACGTTGTCCCAGACCGAGGCCCAGGGGAAGATGCCGTACTCCTGGAACACGAAGATGCGCTTGCCGGAGGGCTTCTCGACCGGCTCGCCGTCGATCAGCACGCGGCCGGCGCTGGGGCGTTCGAAGCCGCCGGCGACGTTGAGCAGCGTCGACTTGCCGCATCCGGAGGGCCCCAGCAGGCAGACGAATTCGCCTTCCTGGACCTCCAGATCCACGGCGGTCAGCACCTCGAGCGGCTTGCCCCGGCGCATGAACTCCTTGGCCACGCCATCGAAGCGCAGCTTGGTGACCGGATTGCTCATCGTTTTGAGTAGCCCCAGCGGACTTCGTCGAAGTGTTCGAGTTGCCGGATCAAGAAGTCCAGCAGGATGCCGATCGCAGCGATCACGCCCATGGTGGCCACCACCAGGTCGTAGCGGCTGCCGGCGTTGCGCGCGTCGTTGATCAGGTAGCCGAGGCCCGAATCCATGCCGACCATCTCGGCCGCCACGATCACCAGCCAAGCGACCCCCAGGGCGATGCGCAGCGAGGTGATGATCTGCGGCAGGGCCGCCGGCAGGACCACCCGGCGGAACAGGTCCGCCCCGCTGAGCCCGAAATTGAGCGCCGAGCGCTGGTGCACGGTGCTGATGCCGCGCACGGCCGCCATGCTGCCCACGGCGATCGGGAAGAACGAGGCCAGGAAGATCAGGAAGATGCCGGCCCGGTCGCCGATGCCGAACCACAGGATCGCGATCGGGATCCAGGCGATCGGGGAGATCGGGCGCAGCCCCTGGATCAGGGGATTGAGGGCCTCGAAGGCGCGCGTCGACCAGCCCGCGAACAGGCCCAGGGGGATGGCGATCGCGGCCGCCAGCAGGTAGCCCCAGGTCACGCGGAACAGGCTGGCGACCGTGTCGCCCCAGATGCGCCCGTTGCTGACCAGCTCGCCGAAGGCCGCCAAGGTTTCGCGCGGGGAGGGCAGGCTGCGCCGGTGGGGCCGGTTTGCGTCCAGGCCCTGGTCCATCCACGGCCAGCGGAAGCCGCCGAAGTCGACCCCGTCGCACAGGCTCTGCCAGAAGCCAAGCAGGACCAGCGTCAGGGCGATCGGCATCAGCACGGCGCGCTGGTTCGCTTGGCGACGCCAGCCGAGGGCCAGGCCGGCGAGGCCGGCGAGCAGCAGCAGCAATCCGAGCGGACTCATTGCGAGCCTCCTTCCTGCGCGCTGTCCTGAGCCGCAGGGAGCAGCAGGGGATTGAGCGGTTTGCCGGGCGGCCCGGCGGGTTTGGGCGCTTGACCGTCGCCGGCCGGTGCGCTGCCGGGCGCCGGCTGGGGCGCCGGCTGGGGCGCCGGGGGCGCCACCGGCGCCTCCGCGTCCAGGGCCGGCAGGTGCGCCAGGTCCCAAGCTTGATGGGCACGCATGGAGAACGACGGGTCCACGTACTCCTCGAACTCGATCCGTCCCGACAGGACCCCCGAGGAGACGGCCAGCTCCATGATCTCGTCGAAGTCCTCCCGCAGGGGAGCGAGATCCGAGTAGCGCACCCGATCGATCGGCTTCGAGAGCACGTACTCGAGCAGCTTCGGCGGCTGGAAGTAGAAGTGCTTGCCCACCACCTGGGCGGCCTCCATGCGATGCTCGAGGCCCTCTTCGAGCCACAGTCCCGAGCGGGCGATGCCGCTGACCAGTTCCTGGATCAGCTCGCGATCGGATTCGATCAGGTCGTTGCGCACGACCAGCACGCAGGAGATGAAGTCCGGCCAGATGTCCTTGGTCAGGTGCAGCACCCGGCCGATGCCGTCCAGCTCGGCCTTGGCCGGGAAGGGCTCTCCGACCAGGAACGCGTCGATCGAATTCGAGGCCAGGGCCGGGGGATGCTCCGGGGGCGGCAGCTCGCGCACGTCGATCGAGCCCGGGGCCATGCCGTTGTCGCGCATCAGCTTGCGCACCAGGATGTGCTGGTTCGAATAGCGGTTGGGCACCGCGATGATCCTGCCCGCCAGGTCGCGAAAGTGCTTCACGGGGCCATCCTTGGCCACCACCAGGGCGCTACCGTCGCGGTGTCCCAGGTAGACGATCTTGATCGGCACCCCGTCGCGCACGAGCTGCATCGCTAGGGGCGCCAGGATGAAGGAGGCGCCGATCTCCTTGGAGATCAGGGCCTCCTTGACCGTGGCGAAATCGGTGAATTTGCGGCTCTTGAAGACGGCGCCGCTGTCGCTGTGGTTGGTCACCCAACTGGTGACCGGACAGGTCAGGTGTCAGGTGACCGGCAGGAATCCCACCAGCAGTTCGCCGCGTTCCCCGGTGAAGCGGCGCAGGATCTGGGTCTTGAGCTCGCCCCAGCCGAGGTTGAGCTGGATGTGGGCCAGGGTGATCAGCAGGGTCCAGAGCAGGGCTCCGATCAGGATTCTGCGCTTCATCGGG